>JAURWJ010000095.1 GCA_030655015.1 Methylotenera sp.
AACATGATGCATACGATAATAAGACCTTGCTGAAAGTGAATCATTTAGTAACCTCCATTTAAGTTAGGTTAGGTGGCGACCAGTTTTTTATGGGTGTGTATGCTCATCAAAATACCAAAACTTAAACACAACATCACCATAGAAGTGCCGCCATAGCTAATTAAAGGCAACGGTACGCCAACCACAGGCAAAATGCCACTCACCATGCCCATGTTAACGAACGCGTAGGTGAAAAAAGTCAACGTAATACTACCTGCCAATAATCTGGAAAACGTACTTTGTGCCTGAGAAGCAATCATCAGTCCGCGAATGATAATCAGGCTAAAAAGACCCAACAACAACATATTACCTAAAAATCCAAACTCTTCACTAAACACGGCAAAAATAAAATCCGTAGTGCGTTCAGGTAAAAAATCAAGCTGCGTTTGTGTGCCATTCAACCAGCCCTTACCCGCAGATCCACCCGAGCCGATGGCGATAATCGCTTGTATGGTATGGTAGCCAGAGCCAAGCGGGTCTTGGGTTGGGTCAAACAAAATCTCTATGCGACGGCGCTGATAATCATGCAGCATTGACCAAAAAACAGGGGAGAGACTCGCGAGTAAAGTAGCGGCTCCTAATAAAAATTTCCAATTCAAGCCGGCTAAAAACAAAATAAAAAAACCAGAGGCCGTGATAAGTAAAGAGGTGCCTAAATCGGGTTGTTTCATGATGAGCGCTACCGGTATGGCTAGCAGTAAACCAGCAAATGCAAAATGACTAGCTTTGGGCTTGCCTTCGCGTTTAGAAAAATACCAAGCAAGCATCATGGGTAGCGCAATGCGCATAATCTCTGAGGGCTGAATGTGGATAATGCCAACATTCAGCCAACGTCGTGCACCGTGGCTAATGGTGCCAAACAAGGCAACACCAATGAGTAATATAACGCCCAACAAATAGAGCGGTAGCGCAATGCGTTCTAACTGGTTGGGCGGAATGTTTGCAACCACCCACAGTATGCTGAGCGCTACCGCAATATTAATACCGTGCGCATATACACGCTCAAAACTTTGACCAGACGCACTGTACAGCACGAACAAGCTTGCTAATAACGTAAACAACAAACAGGTCATCAAGAATGCGTCAATATGTTTAACGAGATGATGGAATAATCGGCTAATCATGAAATTCCTCTTCTGGCACGGATGGCGGCGTGGTCGCAGGCGCGTTACCAGTCGCGCTCATTGGTATTTTAACGTCTATTTTTGCGGCTTCTGCAATTGGCAGTTTACCCAATAAATAATAATCCATGACTTTTCTGGCAATAGGTCCTGCCGCAGAGCCCCCATGGCCGCCATTTTCCACAATCACGGCTAAAGCAATTTGGGGGTCTTCAGCGGGGGCGAAAGCAATAAATAATGCGTGGTCACGATGGCGCTCATTTATCATGTGTTCATTGTATTTTTCATTCTGCTTAATACCGATCACCTGTGCCGTACCCGTTTTAGCCGCAATGCTATAACCCGCATTAGCACCGATACTGGCCGCCGTGCCGCCTGGCAAGGTCACGTCAACCATGCCACGCCGTACAATATCCATATTGTCTGGATTTAATGTTATTTTATCTTGCACGACGGGGGGCGCAATGTGATGCTTGCCAGTGAGTGAGTTTTGAATTTTAGCAACCAAATGCGGTTTCATGGCAACCCCATTATTAGCCAAAATAGCGGTCGCTTGCGCCAACTGTAACGGTGTTACCAGCGTGTAACCTTGACCAATGCCAACAATGACGGTTTCCCCTGGATACCAAGGTTGCTTAAAGCGCCGCATTTTCCACTCTGGGGTTGGCAGCAGGCCCTCAATTTCGCCCTTAATATCAAAATCACTTTTCCTGCCAAAACCAAAGTGGCGGACAAATGAGGTGAGTTTTTCGATGCCTAGCTCCATGGCTAAACCATAAAAAAATGTATCACAAGAAATGGTAATAGCACGTTGCATATCAACAATACCATGTCCGCTTGGTTTCCAGTCGCGATAGCGATGACGGCTATTGGGCAAGCTAAAGTATCCTGCATCATGAATAACAAAAGGTGGCATACGCTTGCCAGCCTCTAACCCGGCAAGTGCTACAAACGGTTTAAAGGTAGAACCCGGTGGATAGATACCACGCAATGGACGGTTGATTAGCGGTTTATCTAGAGAATCATTGAGTAATTTCCAGTTCTCAGTATCAATACCACCCACAAACAGGTTCGGATCAAAGGTTGGTTGGCTCACATAACTTAATACTTCGCCAGTTTTAGGGTTGATGGCAACAAGTGCCCCGCGTCGATCACCAAAGGCGGTTTCAGCAATTTCCTGCAACTTGCTGTCTGCTGACAAAATGAGGTTGTCACCAGGTATCGGCGCGTTGCTTGATAGCACGCGTACGGCATGGCCATCGGCATCGACTTCCACTTGCTGAAAACCTGTGGTGCCATGTAACTGACGTTCATAAAACTGCTCTAGACCGCTCTTTCCAATGTGATCAGAGCCTTTGTAGTTGGAAAGGTCACCCGACTTTTCAAGATCAGCTAAATCTTTATCGTTAATGCGCCCAATATATCCCACCATGTGCGAGCCAAGCTTACCTAACGGATAGTGCCTAAAAAGACGCGACTTGATTTCCACCCCGGGAAAACGGTAATGATTCACTGCAAATTTAGCGGCTTCGACTTCATTGAGGTGCGTGCGAATCGGCACACTTTCAAAGTTGCGGCTTTCTTGCCTGAGTTTGTTAAAGCGTTTGCGGTCGAGCGGACTTATTTCAACAAGCTGGCTAATTTCAGCGATGGTGGCTTCAAGGTCTTTAATTTTTGCAGGCGTAATTTCTAGCGTATAAACGAAAAAATTGTGGGCGAGTACTACACCATTTTTATCCAGGATTAAGCCACGATTAGGTGCGATGGGGATTAAAGAAATACGGTTGTTTTCAGCCAGTGTTTGGTAATGGTTATATTGCTTTATTTGCAGGTAATAAAAGCGGGAGGCAAGTAGTGCGAATAGGCTTATCACGACTAATGCAGTAAATCCTAATCGCAGCCTGAAATAATACTGCTCGTGTAGGTAATTTCTAAGTTCTGCCCCCATGTTTAATTACCGCGAGAATACTTGCCAGTATTTAACCCCAGCATGACCGCAAGTTGCCATATTAAAATACCTGTGATACTTGGCAAAAAATAAGCCCAGCCCAGCCACTCTGTGCCAGAGAAGGTTTTGAGTACGAGTAAGACAATCTGCGAAAGCACAAGTAATAAGAATACATAAACTAATTGCTGTGTGTTGTTAAACAGCACTAAGCGACGCTGATACACAACAGCCACAAAGGTAGTCACGGTATATGCAAGCGCATACTGACCAAAGACGCCACCCGTTGCCAAATCAACCAACAAACCTACAAACCATGCGGTACCAACGTTACATTGGTTGGGTGCACGCAACAGCCAGTAAATAATCACCAGTAGCATAAAATCAGGGCGCAACCAGAGCGCAATACCAGACCATGGAATAAGCAGGCAGATAAATGCCAATAATAGCGAAAAGTATATAAATTTAAGCTGGCTATTATGCATGCGGGCTGCTTGGGCGCTTAGGTTGGGGTTTGATTGATTGTTGCATTTGCGAAGGCTCTGTTGGTTTTTGAGGCTGAGCTTTTTCTACATTATTTTTCTTACTAATCGTCGGTGGTGTCTGGTTGTTATTGGGTTTGTTATCCTGATGCATACGCACTAAAAGTACATGGCGATATTTTTCTATGCCTCCTGTTGGCTCACAAACAATGCGTGCAAAGGGTGAGCCTGGCGTTACTTTTATTTCCGCCACCGTGGCAACGGCAAGTCCTAATGGATAGACGCCATCAATGCCGGATGTCACCAATTTATCACCACGCCGAATATCGACATTAGCGGGTAGGTATGGCAAATCCAGGGTGTTATCACGACCATGACCAAAGGCAATCGCACGCAAGCCATTGCGCTCTACTTGAATCGGTATCGCGAGTGATTTGTCGGTAATCAGCGTGACTTCGCTGCTTGATGGGTAGGTGCGGGTGACCTGACCAATCACGCCCGTCGCATCGACCACCGCTACGCCAGCCGACACTTCATGGTTGGTGCCGCGGTTGACGATAATTTTTTTGGTAAAGGGGTCGCGACCTATATGCATAATCTCTGCCAATGTAGTGCTTTCAACCAACGTTTTATTGGCTTGCAACAAATCACGGAGATTCGCATTTTCAAGCGTGAGTATGTTGAGCTGCTGCAGGGCGATATCCTGCTTTAAGGCTTGTTTTTTTAACTGTTCATTTTCATTTAATAAACGATGGTGGGTTGAGAAGTATTCATTTGTAAATAAATAAAGCTGAAAAGGCGCATTAGCAATCACCTGCAACGGGTGCAGCAACGTCATCAAGTTTTCACGCACAGCTGTAAGGTATTGCAGCCTAGAGTCGGTTGCAATGAGCGTTAAAGACAAGGCGGCAAAAAAAACTAGGCGCGAGAAAGGGCTGGGGCCGCGTGCAAAAAATGCTGGCGCCTGTTGTTGCTCAAGATTTTGATGAAAGCCTTGCACCATTGTTCGTTATATTGATCTTTTTAGTATGACGTGAATTTATGCAACATTAGGATTGGGTGCTTAATATATGCAATTAGGCCGTATCAAACGGCCTAATGATTCAAGACTAGCCATTATAGAATTGGTAATCTCTAAATTATCAATTCTATATGAAGCTTCTCAATGTTAGTTCAAAAATGTTAATTGCAAGTTCAGCGGGTTACTCGTAAGCAAAAATACTCGCTAACTTATCCATATCTTCCAGCGCACGTCCGCAGCCACGAGCCACGCAGGTGAGCGGATCTTCTGCAACGATGACTGGCAAGCCTGTTTCTTCTACCAACAAGCGATCCAAGTCGCGTAATAAAGCGCCGCCGCCAGTGAGCACCATGCCTTTTTCAGCGATGTCTGCACCTAATTCAGGCGGCGTTTGTTCAAGGGCTGACTTTACCGCACCAACAATTGAATTAAGTGGTTCAGTAAGCGCCTCTAAAATTTCATTGCTAGAAATTGTAAACTTACGTGGCAAGCCTTCTGCGAGGTTGCGACCGGTGACTTCCATCTCTAATACTGCAGAGCCTGGGAAAGCGGAGCCAATGGTTTTTTTGATATTTTCAGCCGTAGGCTCGGAAATTTGCATGCCATAATTACGGCGGATGTAATCAATAATCGCCTGGTCAAACTTATCCCCACCCACGCGTTCGGATTTTGCGTAAACAATACCACCCAGTGAAATAACGCCGACTTCTGTTGTACCACCGCCAATATCCACCACCATCGAACCGGTAGCCTCTGCTACCGGCATACCTGCACCAATCGCTGCTGCCATCGGCTCTTCAATTAAAAATACTTGCTTGGCGCCCGCGCGCTCTGCGGATTCTTTAATAGCACGGCGTTCAACTTGTGTTGAACCAACTGGCACGCAAATAATAATACGTGGGCTAGGGGCAAACCAGCGTGAATCATGCACACGGCGAATAAAATATTTAAGCATTTGCTCAGTAATTGTAAAGTCAGCAATGACGCCATCTTTCATGGGGCGAATAGCCTGAATATTGGCAGGCGCCCGTCCGAGCATACCTTTGGCTTCAGCACCAACGGCGAGCAGGATTTTTTTACCATTAGGTCCACCTTCAAGACGGATTGCTACGACTGAAGGTTCATCCAAAACGATGCCTTTGCCGCGCGCGTAAATAAGGGTGTTTGCGGTGCCTAAGTCAATCGCAAGATCATTTGAAAAATAACTACTGATAGAACCGAACATTATGTTTTTCCTATGGTGTGGTACTGATGTTTTTGCTAGGTTTTTACAACTTGCTCGCATAATCGTTATTACCCGATTAAGGTGCGCATAAAATCAGGGTATAATACCGCATATCTTGTTGAAAATTAAGCGTTGATTACAACTTATTTATAAAACATAAAGTCATCTGCAAATATTGACGATTAGTTGACCCCATTATATTTTGGATTAAAGAAGCATGGCACTGAGTATTGAGGATATAAAGAAAATAGCCCATCTTGCACGCATTGAGGTGAGTGACAGTGAAGCCGCAGCAACATTGACTAAGCTGACCGGCATTTTAGGGTTAATTGAGCAAATGCAAGCGGTAGATACCACTGGTATCGTGCCGATGTCTCACTCCCAGGATTTAGCACAGCGCCTACGCGAAGACGTGGTGACTAAAACCAACCAGCGGGAAGAATTTCAAAAAATTGCGCCAGTGCTTGGCAATGGCTCGTCTGAAAAAGCCGTAGACCAT
The DNA here is from genome assembly GCA_030655015.1 of Methylotenera sp. GTDB lineage: Bacteria > Pseudomonadota > Gammaproteobacteria > Burkholderiales > Methylophilaceae > Methylotenera. The sequence goes on from JAURWJ010000095.1 coordinate 6,333, forward strand.
GGCCTTTATCTTGTCCCTAAAGTAATCGAGTAATTGCAATATGTCTAATACCAGTCTAACCAATTCCAGCTTATTCCAGCTTAGCCAAATGCTGGCTAGCAAATCAATTTCAAGCGTTGAGTTGACGCAAACATTTCTCAATCGTATTGATACGTTTAATCCGAATATCAATGCCTACATTGCATTGGATCAAGATAAAACGCTTGCACAAGCAAAAACGGCCGATGTACGCATTGCGGCAGGCAATGCCGAGCCTTTAACCGGCATTCCCATTGCGCAAAAAGATATTTTCTGTGCCAAAGGCTGGCAAACCACTTGCGGCTCAAAAATGCTGGCCAATTTTATCGCGCCTTATGACGCGCATGTGATTACGCAATTTGATAATGCGGGTGCAGTAAATTTGGGCAAAACCAATATGGATGAATTCGCCATGGGTTCATCTAACGAGACTTCATATTTTGGCGGCGTTAAAAACCCATGGGATTTTAGTCGTGTGCCAGGTGGCAGTAGCGGCGGTAGCGCTGCCGCGGTGGCGGCGAGGTTATGTGCGGCAGCAACAGGTACAGATACCGGCGGCTCAATACGCCAACCAGCTTCTCTTTGCGGCTTTACTGGCTTAAAGCCAACTTATGGTGTGGTGTCGCGTTACGGCATGATTGCCTTTGCCTCAAGCCTAGACCAAGCAGGACCAATGGCGAAATCTGCCCAAGATTGCGCTTTGATGATGAACGTGATGGCGGGGTTTGATGAGCGCGATTCCACTAGCCTGAATCGTGCAAAAGAAGACTACACGCGTGAGCTGGCAAAACCATTGCATGGTTTAAAAATAGGTTTACCCAAAGAGTATTTTGCTGAAGGTTTAGATACCAGCGTCGCTACGGTGATTGAAGCCGCTATTGCGGAATACAAAAAACTGGGTGCGGAAATTGTGGAAATCTCACTACCAAATACAGGGTTGTCAATTCCGGTTTATTACGTGTTAGCACCAGCGGAGGCCTCTAGCAACTTATCGCGCTACGACGGTGTGCGCTATGGCCACCGCGCGGCGGAATATACCGATTTAATGGACATGTATAACAAAAGCCGTGCTGAAGGTTTTGGCGCGGAAGTTAAACGTCGTATTTTGATTGGTACTTACGTGTTGAGTGCTGGCTACTATGATGCCTACTACCTTAAGGCCCAGCAAATTCGCCGCTTAATTGCACAAGACTTTGTTGAGGCTTTTAAACAATGTGATGTGATTATGGGTCCAGCCGCACCTTCTACCGCTTTTAAAGCGGGTGAAAAAGTGGACGATCCTGTGGCTATGTATCTGCAGGATATTTACACTATTTCAACCAACTTGGCCGGATTACCTGGCATGAGTGTACCTGCCGGGTTTAGCAATGGGTTACCTGTTGGCTTGCAAATTATCGGTAATTATTTTGATGAAGCGCGCATGCTCAATGTAGCGCATCAGTACCAGCAAGTGACAGATTGGCACACGCAAATGCCTGAGTTATCAATGCCAAAGGAAGTTGCATAATGGAATGGGAAGTCGTTATTGGGTTGGAAACGCACACCCAGCTACAAACAAACACAAAAATATTTTCAGGTGCCTCTGTGAAATACGGCGCGGAGCCTAATACTCAAGCCTGTGAAGTGAGCATTGCTTTACCCGGCGTGTTACCGGTGTTGAATAAAGAGGCCGTGAATTGTGCGATTAAATTTGGCCTTGCCATCAATGCCGAAATTGCGCCACGCTCTGTGTTTGCACGTAAGAATTACTTTTACCCTGATTTGCCCAAAGGCTACCAAATCAGTCAATTTGAGTTGCCAGTGGTGGGTAAAGGGGCTGTTACGATACAAGTGCCTGCCGTTGGCAAGAATCCAGCTTATGAAAAAGTCGTCAACATTACCCGTGCGCATTTAGAAGAAGATGCTGGCAAATCCGTGCATGGCGCGGTTGAAGGCATGAGCGGCATCGATTTAAACCGCGCAGGTACGCCGTTATTAGAAATCGTAACCGAGCCTGATATGCGTTCAGCGGCTGAAGCGGTGGCTTATGCAAAAAAACTGCATGAGCTAGTGCAGTGGATCGGCATTTGTGACGGTAACATGCAAGAAGGTAGCTTTAGATGTGACGTGAACGTTTCCGTACGTAAAAAAGGCAGCGATAAACTCGGTACGCGTCGTGAGATTAAAAACCTGAACTCGTTCAAATTTATGACGCAGGCAATTGAGTATGAAACTCGCTGGCAAATTGAAACGCTAGAAGACGGCGGCACCATTCATCAAGCAACGGTGTTGTTTAACCCGGATACTGGCGAAACGCGTGCCATGCGCAGTAAAGAAGAAGCCAACGATTATCGCTATTTTCCAGACCCTGATTTATTGCCTTTGGAAATCACTGAGGCAGATAAAGCGCGTGTGCAGGCACAAATGCCTGAACTGCCAGAAGCAATGAAAGCAAGGTTCGAAGCGCAGTTTGGCCTAACTGGCTATGATGCAGCATCGCTCACGGCTAGTCGTGAGCTTGCTAATTACTTTGTAGCAACCGTAAATAAAGGCGCAGAAGCTAAGCCTGCTGCCAACTGGGTGATGGGCGCCATTTCAGCCAAACTCAATGCAGAAGAAAAACCACTGGCGGACTCCCCTGTAAGCGCTGAACAGCTAGCAAGCTTGCTCAAACGTATTGCAGACAACACCATTTCAAACAATGCCGCCAAGCAGGTATTTGAGGCAATGTGGAATAGTGAAGGCGAAGTAGATACGATTATTGAAGCAAAAGGCTTAAAACAGGTTTCTGATACCGGGGCGATTGAAGCTATTATCGATGAAGTGCTGGCAGCCAATGCCGCGATGGTAGAAGAGTTTAAAGCGGGCAAAGAAAAAGCTTTTAATGCCTTAGTGGGACAGGCGATGAAAGCCTCAAAAGGCAAAGCAAACCCAGCACAGGTTAATGAATTGTTGAAGAAAAAGCTTACGACTTAAGTTGACTAACGACTGTGTTCTAACCAATTGGTATTGCTCACAACCTGGTTTTACAAAACGAGTTGATGGTGTTGCAGGTTAACCCTTCCGTGCGGCTAAGCAATTGATTGACCTAAGGCGCCACCCCTTCATTTTGGTGCTTAAGTGAAAGGTAGCGCTTTTTATCCGCATCGAAGCGGTTGCGCGTATTTTCAATAATTTGTTTTCTGTCGCTAATCCGCTGGTTTATTTTATCGATTTCTAACTGATTTTTTGAGATATCCGCACCTAAACCATCTGGAATTGGTTTTTTCATTTTGTTCAGGCTATCAGCTAATTTTTGATTGGCTGCCAACTGTTTTTGGTTGACTATTTTTTCTTGATTCAAGTTTTCTAATGTAATTAAATCAAGCTGTATATTGCGGTCGCGTGCCAAATCAATTTCATTGGCATTGGTAAATGCACCAAGCAAGGCCTTATCTTTTTTATCCTGCTCTAATTTTGCAAGATCCAAAGCCTGTTCTTGATCGTTAATGGGTTTGTTGCGTTTTACGGTGATTCCTTGCCGATTGATGATCGAGCTCTCGCGATTGGAATACTGCGGCGGAACTCTGTCACCATAGTGCGTCGCCCCTTTTTCATCTTTCCATTTAACGATGTGATTTGTGTTTTCAGCATGTGTGGATTGAATAAAACTTAGCCATAAACATAAAGCAAAGAGACCCCATGCTTGCACGGTCAAATTGACCGGTTTTGGATAAGCGATGCAAAGTGGTGGCTCAATCATTGTCTTTTGCAATGGCGGCATTGTTTAATTGTTGTGCTTTCATGGTGTTAAATACTGGTTTAAAGTTAATCTACCCCATAACTTTGGCGATAGGCTTCAACAGCATGCAAGTTTTGCGCCATCTCTTTTTTATTTTTTAAATACTGTAATAAATCGTTTAAATTTGCGATAGCACAAACCGGTATTTGATTGTTTTTCACCACCTCTTGCACCGCAGAAAGCTCACCTAATCCTTTTTCTTGCCGATCAATGGCAATCGCCACGCCACACGCATTAGCGCCATTAGCGGCGATAAGTTCTACGGATTCACGCACGGATGTGCCTGCTGAAATGACATCATCAATGATGAGTACTCGACCTTTTAACGGACTTCCAACAATTACGCCCCCCTCGCCATGATCTTTAGCCTCTTTGCGGTTATAAGCGTAAGGGTAATTGTGACCATTTTTGGCAAACGCGATGGCGATACTTGCCACCAATGTAATACCTTTATAGGCCGGGCCAAATAGCATATCAAATTCAATGCCCGAGTTTTTAATGGCTTCGGCATAAAATTCACCGAGTTTCATTAAGCTCATGCCATCATTAAATAAACCCGCATTAAAAAAGTACGGGCTTAGGCGACCAGCCTTGGTTTTAAATTCTCCAAAACGTAAAACCTCTTTTTCCACCGCAAATGCGATAAACTCTTGTCTGAAATGATCTGGCGCTTGGGTCATGTTATATATCTATCTCTATAGTTAATCAGGAATAAAGTTTTGAAGATTATATCGCTAAATTTAAACGGCATACGCTCAGCAGCCAACAAAGGTCTTTACGCTTGGCTTAAAACACAAGATGCAGACATTGTTTGCATGCAAGAAATAAAGGCGCAAGTTTCTGATTTGACGACGCAGATGTTAAATCCTGAAGGGTATTTTGGCTATTTTCACTATGCTGACAAAAAAGGCTATAGCGGTGTTGGCATTTATTCAAAAGTGCAGCCCGATGCAGTTATTGAAGGTTTAGGCATAGATGATATAGATCGTGAGGGACGTTATATTGAAGCAAGATTTGGCAATTTGAGCGTGGTGTCGCTGTATCTGCCTTCAGGGTCGAGTGGTGAAGAGCGGCAGTCGTTTAAATTCAGTGTGATGGATCGTTTTATGCCGCACTTGCAAGCGTTAAAACAAAGCGGGCGTGATGTAGTCATTTGTGGCGACTGGAACATCGCGCATCAAGACATTGATCTTAAAAACTACAAAGGTAATCGTAAAAACTCTGGATTTTTGCCAGAAGAACGTGCTTGGCTCACCACCTTGTTTGAGCAAACTGGCTGGGTCGATGTTTATCGCAAGCTACACCCAGATACAACAGACGCTAGCTACACATGGTGGAGTAATCGCGGTCAGGCTTGGGCAAAAAATGTGGGATGGCGTATTGATTATCAAATTGCCACGCCTGAGTATGCCAATAAGGCGCTTGCAACCAGCATTTATAAAGATGAGCGATTTAGCGACCATGCACCGTTAATAGTGGAATATGCATAGCTTGGCAATGCCGCTATTTGACGCTTATTTAATCGTATTTTCACCACAGGCAAAGGCATTGGTTAAAATGCGCAACCCTATCAATAGTTAGCACAGATTATGTTTAATAAAATACAACGTATGCAACGCCTAATCGCTGTTTTATTTTTAGGTTTTGCTTCAGGGTTGCCGCTTGCACTAACGGGTCAGGCCATGCAGGCTTGGTTGACCATGGATGGTGTCGCCATCGCCACCATTGGTTTTTTAGCGCTAGTAGGCATGCCATATACGTTTAAATTTTTATGGGCGCCGCTGATGGACCGTTTCGAGCCGCCTTGGCTAGGCAGGCGTCGTGGTTGGTTAGTACTCACGCAATTAACATTAGCCGCCGTCATTTACTTTTTATCCACGCTCAATTTTGGTACAAGTCCTAAAGTTTTTGCTTTAATTGCATTGCTGGTAGCCTTCGCATCCGCTTCACAAGATGTCGTAATTGATGCCTATCGCACCGATTTGCTCAAAGAAAATGAGCGCGGCATTGGCGCCTCAATGTCGGTGCTGGGTTATCGCATCGGTATGATTTTGTCAGGGGGCATTGCCTTGATTTGGGCCGACCAGTGGCAAAGCTGGAATCGCGTGTATGCCGTAATGGCTGCGTTGATGCTGGTTGCAGCGGCATTTTCATTGCTATTTTTGCCCAGTGTAAAAAGTGATGTTAGGCCGCTGCACTCTGACCCAAAAAAAGAATTATTGGGTTTTGTGGCTTTAATTGCCGGGGTGTTTGTCGGCGCTTAT
>JAURWJ010000098.1 GCA_030655015.1 Methylotenera sp.
TAACGTTGTTGCAAAATGTATTGGTTCTACCAATCCTTACAATTTGGTTCGAGCTACATTAAATGGCTTGGAGTCAATGAATACACCAGCAGAAATCGCAGCTAAACGCGGTAAATCAGTTGAAGAAATTAGAGGCTAATCATGGCTAAAGCAAAAAAAGAAGCATCTACTATAAAAGTAACGCTGGTAAAAAGTGTTATTGGTCGTATCGAAGCGCATAAAGCTACCGTTAAAGGGTTGGGTTTACGTCGCATACGACATACAGTTGAGTTACAAGACACACCAGCAATTCGCGGCATGATTAATGCTGTCGGCTATCTCGTAAAGGTAGAGGGATAATGCAACTAAATACAATTAAGCCTGCAGAAGGCGCAAAAACAGAACGTCGCCGCGTAGGCCGTGGAATTGGTTCTGGCTTTGGTAAAACAGCAGGTCGCGGTCATAAAGGTCAGAAATCTCGTACAGGCGGCTTTCATAAAGTGGGTTTTGAAGGCGGTCAAATGCCTATTCAACGCCGTTTGCCAAAGCGTGGTTTTAAATCTATGACAAAAGCTAAAACTGCACATGTACGTACTAGTGAATTAGCTTTGATTCCTAACGAAGTTATTGATTTGTTGGCACTTAAAGCTGCAAATATCGTTTCTGGTACAGTGACTAATGCAAAAATATTCCTTTCTGGTGATGTTGCAGCTAAATATAATATCCAAGGCTTGCTTTTAACTAAGGGCGCTCGCGCTGCAGTTGAAGCTGCTGGCGGTAAAGTGTTAGAAGCGGCGTAAGAGGCTATATTTTGGCACAAGAAGGTTTATTAAAAACAGCAGCAAAAATGGGTGAGCTTAAAAGTCGCCTATTATTTGTTTTAGGTGCATTGATTGTGTTTCGCTTAGGCGCGCATATCCCTGTGCCTGGCATTGATCCTGAAGTTTTAGCAAAGTTATTTGAGTCACAAAGTGGTGGTATTCTGGGAATGTTTAACATGTTTTCAGGTGGCGCCCTTTCGAGATTTACAGTGTTTGCCTTGGGTATCATGCCTTATATTTCAGCTTCAATTATTATGCAACTGATGGCGGCTGTATCGCCCAAGTTGGAGCAGTTGAAAAAAGAAGGTGAAGCAGGTCGCAGAACGATTACAAAATATACGCGTTATGGCACAGTGTTTTTAGCAACTTTTCAAGCGCTAGGTATTGCAATTATGTTGGAAGGTCAACCAGGCCTTGTATTAGATCCTGGTATGGCTTTTAGATTAACTGCAGTGATTACATTGGTATGCGGAACCATGTTTTTAATGTGGTTGGGGGAGCAAATCACAGAGCGTGGTATTGGCAACGGCATTTCAATTATTATCTTTGCTGGTATTGTTGCTGGCTTACCGAGCGCGATTAGTTCTACTGCTGAAATGGTCAGTACCGGTGCTTTCAGTATACCGTTAGCATTTTTCTTACTAGTTGCGACGATTTTAGTAACTGCATTGGTTGTTTTTGTAGAACGTGGTCAACGTAAGATTACTGTAAATTATGCCAAACGCCAAGTAGGTAATAAAGTTTATGGTGGTCAAACTACGCACTTGCCGTTAAAGCTAAATATGGCGGGCGTTATCCCACCAATTTTTGCTTCTAGTATCATTTTGTTTCCTGCTACGTTAGCCGGCTGGTTTGGTGGTAGTGAAAGTATGTTTTGGCTTAAAGATGTTGCGGCGGCGCTTTCTCCAGGTCAGCCTATTTACATATTCTTGTTTGCGTCAGCTATTGTATTCTTTTGTTTCTTTTATACTGCATTGCAGTTTAATCCAAAAGATACTGCTGATAATCTTAAGAAAAGTGGTGCATTTGTGCCGGGAATTAGACCTGGTGATCAAACTGCAAAATACATTGATCGCATTATGGGTCATTTAACATTAGTAGGTGCAGCGTACATCACGCTAGTTTGTTTGTTACCTGAATTTTTGATTTTAAAATTTAATACACCATTTTACTTTGGTGGTACTTCATTGCTGATTATTGTGGTTGTAACTATGGACTTTATGACGCAAGTGCAATCTCATCTTATGTCAAATCAATATGAGGGATTGCTTAAAAAAGCTAATTTTAAAGGCAACGCACCTAGCGTTAAGTAGTTGTGAATAAAGAAGATTGTATTGAATTGTATGGTAAGGTTTTAGGGAGTCTTTTTCAATGCAACATTTAGAGTTAAGTTTAGAGATGGTCATGTTGTTTTAGGCTATATTTCTGGAAAAATGCGTATGCACTATATCCGCTATGCCGGATGATAAAGTTGCCGTAGAAATGACGCCTTATGATTTATTGTGCTCGAGAATAATTTTTTAAGCTAAATAAATTACATTAGTTACGTTTTGTGAATAGTCAGTTGAAGTAATGGAGTGAAATATGAGAGTTCGTGCATCAGTAAAAGCATTATGCCGTAATTGTAAAGTTGTTCGCCGTCGTGGCGTTGTACGTGTTATTTGTACAGATCCACGTCATAAACAACGCCAAGGGTAATTGATTAATTTCAATGCCAGAATTAGTAGGGTTAGTATTACCTACTAATTAAGTTGATCAAATAAATTAATTTGATCAGAAGATTAGCTAATTGATAAAAATTGGTTTACCTGATAGAATGCTCGGCTTTTTTAAGTAGTAGCTATTTGGTTTACCTGAACTGGAGTAAGGTATGGCACGTATTGCAGGGGTTAATATCCCTAATAACAAACACACCGAAATTGCTTTAACAGCGATTTTTGGTATTGGACGTAACACGGCGCAAAAGATATGTGTCGCAGCAGGTGTTTTAGCTACTGCAAAAATTAAAGATTTAAACGATGCAGACGTAGAAAAGTTGCGTGATGAAGTGGCTAAGTTTAAGGTTGAAGGTGATTTACGTCGCGAAGTGTCGATGAACATCAAACGCCTGATGGATTTAGGTTGTTATCGTGGTGTACGTCATCGTCGCGGCCTTCCCGTTCGTGGTCAGCGTACCAAAACAAACGCCCGCACACGTAAGGGCCCTATAAAAGCGATTAAGCAATCTAAGTAACTTTTTAAAGTTCTAGGTGGCTTATAAATTCTAGCAAGTTTTATTGGTAAGGAAAGTGCAACATGGCAAAAGCTAATGTACGCGTAAGAAAGAAAGTTAAGAAAAACATTGCAGAGGGCATTGCCCATGTGCATGCTTCTTTTAACAACACCATCATCACCATTACAGACCGTCAAGGTAATGCGTTGTCTTGGGCAACTTCAGGTGGTCAAGGTTTTAAAGGTTCACGTAAAAGTACACCTTTCGCAGCCCAGGTTGCAGCAGAAGTTGCTGGTAAGTCGGCGCAAGAAAATGGTGTTAAGAATTTGGAAGTGCGTATTAAAGGCCCAGGCCCAGGTCGAGAATCTGCTGTGCGCGCACTTAATGCAGCTGGGTTTAAAATTACCAGCATAACCGACGTGACGCCAGTGCCGCATAATGGCTGTCGTCCACCCAAAAAACGCCGCATTTAAGCTGAGCTTACTGCTCGCTTTATAGAGATAACAGGAGAATCCCTTGGCTAGAAATTTAGACCCTAAATGCCGTCAGTGTCGTCGTGAAGGCGAGAAGCTTTTTTTAAAAGCTGAAAAATGCTTCACAGACAAATGTGCAATTGAAAAACGTAATTTCCCACCAGGTCAACATGGTCAGCGTCGTAATCAACGCTTATCTGATTACGGTGTCCAATTACGTGAAAAACAAAAAGTACGCCGTATTTACGGTGTGTTAGAAGCGCAGTTCCGTAGTTACTATGCTGAAGCTGACCGTAAAAAAGGTATTACTGGTGAGAATTTGTTGCAGTTGCTTGAGTGTCGTTTGGATAATGTTACCTTTAGGATGGGTCTAGGTGGATCACGTACTGAAGCGCGTCAAATTGTTCGTCACAACAGTATTTTGGTTAACGGTAAGCGTGTAAACATTCCTTCATATCAGGTCAAAGCTGGTGATGTGGTTAGTGTTGCTGAAGCGTCAAAAGCACAATTGCGTATTAAGGGCGCACTTGAGGCTGCTGAGCAACGTGGCTTCCCTGAGTGGCTGGAAGTTGATGTGAAAGCGCTTAAAGGTACCTTTAAAGCTAAGCCGCAACGTGATGAGTTGCCACCGACAATCAATGAATCATTAATTGTTGAGCTTTACTCTAAGTAATTAAAATATAAATTGCAAGCATTAGCGAGCTAGTCAATGGCTTGCTAATCCTTGTATTTACTGACTACATGTCAGCATTTATTAGAAAATTTAAAGGTATAACTATGCAAAACAGTCCTACCGAATACTTGAAACCGCGAGTTGTTGACGTTGAGGTGATATCACCATTGCGCGCTCGTGTGACTTTAGAGCCAATGGAACGTGGCTTCGGTTACACACTTGGCAATGCATTACGCCGTGTTCTACTTTCATCAATTCCAGGCTTCGCTATTACAGAAGTTAAAATTGATGGTGTTGTTCATGAGTATTCTACTTTAGACGGTGTGCAAGAAGATGTGGTAGATATTCTGCTTAATCTTAAAGGTGTTGCACTTAAACTCAATACAAAATCAGAAACGATTTTAAAGCTAAATAAAACGGTTGAGGGTGTTGTGACTGCTGGTGACTTTGATACCGGTCATGATGCTGAAATTGTTAATCCAAATCATGTGATTGCGCATCTTACTCAAGGTGGCAAGCTTAATTTCGAAGTGAAAGTTGCAATGGGTCGGGGCTATCAGCCAGGTCCAGTTCGTCAAAAATCAACTGCTGCAGACCGTGTTTTAGGTTTTATTATGGTTGATGCTTCTTTTAGCCCGATCAATAAAGTAAGCTATCAGGTTGATAGCGCACGCGTTGAGCAACGTACTGACTTAGATAAACTAGTGATGGATGTTGAAACTAATGGTGTGATTGAACCTGAACAAGCGATTCGCGACGCGGCACGTATCTTAATGGGTCAGTTATCTGTTTTTGCTGACTTAGAAGGCGCACCGAGTGAAGTTGAAGTTAAATTAGCGCCACAGGTTGATCCTATTTTATTGCGTCCAGTTGATGATTTAGAGTTGACTGTGCGTTCAGCAAATTGCTTAAAAGCTGAAAATATATTTTACATCGGTGATTTGATTCAACGTACAGAGAATGAGCTGTTAAAAGCGCCAAATCTTGGTCGTAAATCACTGAATGAAATTAAAGATGTTCTAGCTACTCGTGGCCTAACATTGGGTATGAAGTTAGAAAATTGGCCACCAGTTGGTCTGGAAAAAGCTTGAATCACAAGCTAACTATACAAGTTAAAGAAACTTTAAGGAATTACTATGCGTCACGGTAATAGCAATCGTAAATTAAATCGTACTAGCAGTCATCGTGCTGCTATGTTCCGTAACATGACCACTTCATTGCTACGCCATGAAGTTATTAAAACTACTTTACCAAAAGCAAAAGAATTGCGTAAATTCGCAGAGCCTTTGATTACATTGGGTAAAACTGCAACTTTAGCAAATCGTCGTTTAGCATTTGATCGCCTGCGTGATCGTGATATTGTTGGCAAATTATTTGGTGAGCTTGGCCCGCGCTATTTAGCACGCAACGGTGGTTACTTGCGTATTTTAAAGTGTGGTTTCCGCAATGGCGATAATGCACCAATGGCTTTAGTTGAATTGGTCGATCGTCCTGACGTAGATGCTGAGGCTGTAGTCGCTGAATAATTATCAGCAGGTTATATAGTTATTAAAAAGCCAGCTATCTGCTGGCTTTTTAATTTTTGGTTGCGAGTTTAAGTGTTATTTACCGTTAGTTTATGATGCAATAAACCGCTTAATATCGCTAATTGTAAAAGGCCATTCCATTTCACTCTGGTCGTTCAGCCGTTTTAATACTGGGATTTTTTGCCCGTAGTTTTCAAGTAGTTTGGCATCGTCAGTAATTTCTATTAGCACCCAGCCAATGTCATATTGTTTTGATAACGTGACGAGTAAAGCCTCAGCTTGTTCACATAAATGGCAATGCGAGGTTGAATACAAATTAAGATTTATTCTCAAGGGTTTGTTTCCTGATTTAGCATATTCGCGCTTAATTATTAACAAATACGAGGATATTGACTCGAATGTTTCGATTTTAATGAAAAATAAATCATAATGGCGCTTTAGTCATAGTAAGTTTTAAACGTAAGTTCATATCATACACGGGTCATCATGGCAGATATTCAAGAATCCAAAGATAGTTTAAGCGAAAGTCTGCAACAGGTGATTTCGCTGCTGGATAAGCATAAATTGGTTGAAAACTTGGTACATAATCAAGCAATGCATAACCATGACCTTGTTGAGTCTTTGGTGCATAAACAAAATCTAGTAGAGCTTCAAAAAAAGCTAGATTCACTACACTCTGCAGACATTGCTTATATTCTTGAAGCCTTGCCACTTGAGCAGCGTCTCGACGTTTGGGAGTTAGTAAAGGCCGAGCGTGACGGTGAGATTCTGCTTGAGGTCTCTGATGCCGTGCGTCAAACCCTTATTGCAGATATGGACTCCGATGAGTTGTTGGCAGCTGCTGAGCAATTAGATACGGATGAGCTTGCGGACTTAGCGCCCGACTTACCTAAAGATGTTTTACAAGATTTACTGGATAGCCTCAACTCACAAAATAGAGCGCGTTTGCAGTCTGCTTTGTCTTATTCGGATGAAGCCGTAGGTTCAATTATGGACTTTGATATCGTCACCATAAGAGAAGATATTACCCTGGAAGTTGCGTTGCGTTATATGCGTCGTTTAGGCACTTTGCCTGATCATACTGACAAATTATTTGTTGTTGATAGGCATGATATATTGCGTGGCGTGCTACCACTTAAACGCTTGGTAGTAAGTGATCTTGATGCCATAGTAGCTGATGTGATGTCTGAAGATGCTGTTGTCTTTCATCCTGAAGATTTCGCTGAAGATGCAGCTAAAGCTTTTGAACGTTATGACTTAGTGACTGCGCCGGTTGTCGATGAGAATAACAAACTAGTAGGTCGGGTAACTGTAGATGCGGTTATGGATTTGATTCGTGAAGAAGCCGAAAGCGATATGCTGTCGATGGCGGGCTTGCGTGAAGAAGAAGACTTCTTTGCCTCTGTGTGGAAGTCTGTACAAAACCGTTGGGCTTGGCTGGCAATCAATTTAGTCACGGCTATTGTCGCCTCTCGTGTGATTGGCTTGTTTGAAGGCTCGATTGAAAAAATAGTCGCGCTTGCTGCATTGATGCCTATCGTGGCGGGTATTGGTGGTAATTCAGGCAACCAAACAACGACGATGATTGTGCGCGGATTGGCGTTAGGTCAAGTGGCTTCACATAATATGAAGTCGCTTATTACCAAAGAGCTAGGCGTGTCTTTATTAAATGGATTGCTTTGGGGTGGCGTGCTTGGCGGCATTGCTTATGCACTCTATGGAAATTACAAATTAGGCTTAGTGATGATGGCCGCCATGACGCTAAATTTGTTGTTAGCGGCATTGATGGGCGTCATTATTCCGTTGATGATGAATAAAATAGGGCGTGATCCGGCGGTTGGATCCAGCGTGCTGATTACAGCTGTCACTGATAGTGGTGGATTCTTTATATTCTTAGGATTGGCGACAATATTTCTGATCTAATTTTTAGGTGTATTCAGCATGAATGATGGTATCGAACATATTTGGCAAGAAGCAATCGCTGATATAGGCACATCTGTCGCGATTTGGCAGATTTCGGTGATCGTAGTGGCGTGTGCTATTGCCTGGATGATAAACGGTGCCCTACGCGCTTATGTCACGCGCAATGCGCCAGAAAATTGGAAGTTAGGGATAGGTACGGTTAACCGTCTGTTATTCCCGCTATCTACACTTGCTATCGTTTTGTTCGCTAAATGGATATTAGGGCATTGGCAACATACAAGTGTGCTGCATTTAGCTAGCAATCTACTAATAGCGATGGCAGCTGTTAGATTGGTGGTTTATGCGGTGCGCTATATTTTGGCGCCTGGAACTATGCTTAAAACGCTGGAGAATACGACCGCAACGCTGATTTGGATGGTGCTGGCATTACATTTAAGTGGCTTGTTGCCTGATATATTAAATGCGCTCGAAACCATTGAATTTAACATCGGGAAAAACCCAGTGAACTTGCTCATTATATTGCAGGGTTTACTCACCATATTGGTGACAATTTTTGTGGCGATGTGGTTGAGTCGGTTTGTTGAAAATAAATTGATGCATATAGACCACCTTAATGCCAACACTCGCGTTGTGCTCACCAAGGTGTTGCGTGTATTTCTACTATTTATCGCAGTTTTAATAGCATTGTCGGCTGTGGGCTTAGATTTAACATTACTCTCTGTGTTTGGTGGGGCATTAGGCGTAGGCTTGGGTTTTGGCTTGCAACGTATTGCGAGCAACTATGTGAGTGGATTTATTTTATTGATGGATAAGTCAATTCAGATAGGCGATGTAGTAACCATTGATGTGCATTATGGGATCATTAGAGACTTAAGAACGCGCTATCTGGTACTGCAAAAACTGGATGGTACCGAGGTGATTATTCCCAATGAAACATTGATTATCAACCCAGTCATTAACCATTCGTTTTTAGATCGCAACACCAGAGTGCTACTAACGATTCAAGTGGCATATCAAAGTGATTTAGAGTTGACCTTAAAGCTGATGGTAAAGGCTGCTGAACTGCATCCTCGTGTGCTGGTGACGCCAGAGCCTAACGCGTTGGTGAAAGGCTTTGCTGACAGTGGAATCGATTTGACGCTGTCTGTGTGGATTGTGGATGCTGAAAATGGCACAGCATCTTTGCAATCTGAAATTTATTTAACAATATGGCGCTTATTCAAAGAGAATAATATCTCTATTCCTTACCCGCAGAGGGAAGTGCGTATACTGAGGGCTTAATCGAGCAGCTGGCCTCGCTACGCTCAGTATGAGCGGATGAGAGGCTTTTCCAGGTTCTAATATGGGAAATCTCGGTTAAACCCATTGCATGCAGAATTTTTTCATAAATAGCAGTAACAAAAAAGCCCACGTGAGTGGGCTAATTTATTACTGCTATAAAACTAGAAAATTACTCTAGATTATTTCAGTTTTGTTTCTTTGTACAAAACATGTTGACGAACCACTGGATCAAATTTTTTGATTTCTAATTTGCCAGGCATCGTACGTTTGTTTTTAGTGGTGGTATAAAAATGACCAGTACCAGCACTAGATTCTAATTTGATTTTTTCGCGCATTATGTTCTACCTTAAATTTCTTGGGTTTAAATTTTTTGCCCAGCAGCACGCATATCAGCAAGCACGGCATCAATACCATTTTTGTCGATAGTACGTAAGGCATTATTAGTAATGCGCATGCTTACCCAACGATTTTCGCTCTCAACCCAAAATTTACGGTTTTGTAAATTTGGTAAGAAACGGCGTTTTGTTTTGTTTTGTGCGTGAGAAACATTGTTACCCACCATCGGCTTTTTGCCAGTTACCATACATACACGTGCCATGGTTAATCCTTAAATGCTATGCTTTTTTAGAAAGACCGCAATTATAGTACTAAAAACGATATTACCTCAAGTGAAATATCAATAATCTTTAAGCTATTTTGCAATCACTTAATATTAAGTGTAAATTTAGTGCTTGCCAGTACTGCCAAAACCACCTTCGCCACGCTCCGTAGTATCAAAATCATCCACTACATGAAACTCTGCTTGCATGACAGGCACAATAACTAATTGAGCAATACGCTCCATAGGATTAAGCTCAAACGCTGTATTGCCGCGGTTCCAGCACGACACCATGAGCTGCCCTTGGTAGTCTGAGTCAATCAAGCCGACCAAATTGCCGAGTACGATGCCGTGTTTATGCCCAAGCCCTGAACGCGGCAAGATAAGCGCGGCATAGTAGGTGTTATCAATATGGATTGCCATGCCTGTGGGGATCAGTGTGGTTTCACTAGGCTGTAAGGTGATGGGAGCTTCAATACACGCACGTAAATCTAAGCCAGCTGAACCTGGTGTGGCATAGGTTGGAAATTGGCTGCGAATGCGGTCGTCTAGAATTTTGAGGTCAATGAGCACTGACATAGAAATACACTTTTTTGTTAAGTTGTCGAACGTGCTATTAAACACTAATTTAGCGTAATAAAAAAGCCAGTAAGGACTACTTACTGGCTTAATAACAAGGAGTTTAACGTGAGATTAGAATTTATAGTTTGCGCTTAGGCCTAACAAGTAATTTCTATCTGCAGCAGGTTCATAGAAGCGCTTGTTCGCATCACCAACGCGCACTGAGCCGATATACTCTTTATCAAACATATTTTCCACACGTAGATATTCACTTAAGCGCCAATTCCCAAGATTTTGCTCGAAACCAGCGCGCAAATTAAAAATAGTATAAGAAGGCGCGATGTCTTCATTTTGGTCATTTACGTAAACCTTGCTATTGTGGCGACCTTCAAAGGCTGTACTAAATCCTAAAGGTTGATATTTCCAAGCAATTTCTCCATATATCTGCGTTTTGTAAGTGCCTGGTATTTTGTTGCCTGACTCTACAAGTCCGGCAGTGCTGGTAAAGTCAGAGTCAAACTTGGCATTCAATAGCGAGTATGAGAAGTAAGTTGAAATATTATTATCAAATTTTGAGTCTATAGAAAACTCAGCACCTGTGCGCTTAGTTTTACCTGCATTGCTGTAAACACTTCTTCCAGAACTCTGCGAGCTAATTATTAGTTCATCTTCTGTTGTGATTCTAAATAAGTTTAGGTTGGCCTGAGTATTGTCGCTAATAAATGCTTTTGCGCCTAATTCGTAATTACGACTTTCGCTTGGTTTTAAATTTAAATTTGGTGTGGCACCTGCAGCAGTTGAGCTAAAGGCAGCTTCAATAAAAGTTGGCGTTTCGAAACCTTTGCCATAGTTGGCATAAAGGTTAAAAGTTGGCGTTACTTTCCAGACAACACCAATCACAGGAGTTGTTTTTTGATACTCAACGTTGCCGCTATTATTGCCATTTGCACTAGTACCACTAATAAAGTTATCTTTAACCTCTAGTTTAACTTTTGTGTGTCTAGCACCTGCGTGAATATCAATATTATCTAAGACAGATAGCTTACCTTGAATATATTGGTCAAAATTTGTTGAGATGTTATCTTCATCGCGATTTAGCCCATAGTTAGCATTGCCAGATATATTTGCAGGTCTTTTAACCCCATTATCTGCGTTGATATCACGTCTAGCATCCTCAGATTTTCCATAATTTAAACCTAGACTGATATTGTAAGGGCGATTTAATACGTTGCCATTATTGTCCCAACGCAAATCTGTGCCCCAAAAGTCGCGCGAGATTTCGCTGGCACGACCATTTGCAAAAACTGGGTCTGCCGATGGCAGTGAAAGATACTGTTCGTTTTCCCGTGTACCAACATAGGTCATTAAATTAATAGCGTTATTTTCACTAAAAGCATGTGATAAATTAAACCCAACTTGTGTATGGCTTCGATAAACGCGGGTATTTGAGCCGACAGCACCTACACCAGCAGAGGTTGGTTCGGAAAATGCGACTGCTCGCGTAAGGCCTAGTGGATCTTCTGCTTTTTGGTCAAACCAATTGACAAGTGCGGTTAGTTTTGTGGCATCACTAATATTGATTTTAAATTTAGCGGTAGCGGCTTCTTTCTGACCTGTACCATGGTCTCGGTAACTGTCTGTCTCAAAATTAGAAACATTAAGTAAATATTCAATATTTTCTGCGGTACCTGCTGCGTTCATCACCTGGCGCTTTGTGTCGTCACTACCAAACATCACCGTGCCACCCACCTCAAGTGTTTTAGGCGCATCTTCTGAAAGCATCTGGATAACGCCTCCAGATGAGTTGCCGTAAAGTGCAGAGAATGGTCCTCGCATCACTTCTATACTCTTGATTGCTGACAAATCAACTATGCCAGGTTGGCCTTGGCCATCTGGCATGGTGAGCGGAATGCCATCAACATAGACTCTAATTCCACGCACACCAAATGCAGAGCGAGAACCAAAACCACGACTTGAAATTTGTGGGTCTTGTGCTTGGTTATTACGGTTTTGCGCTGTTATGCCAGGAACACGAATTAAACTCTCAGAAAGCAGCATTTGCAGTTGACCGTTTTGGATGTCTTCTTTCTCAACAACATCAATGGCGACTGGTAAATCAAAACTGTTTTGTTCAACGCGCGTCGCAGTAACTACGATGGGGGCTGTGACAATTCTTTCTGATGAAGCTTCTTCAGCGATAACATAATGGCTTGTGCCTAAAGCGCTTAAAACAGCGAGAGATAATATTCTTTTTTTATAGGTGTTGGGATGTGACATAAGTAAACCTTAGGTAATAACTCTAGTTGTAAGTAATAAATTTGTAAGTAATAAATCTATGTTGATTTTATAATCAAAGCCGTTGCGTCAGCATCAGTATTTTCATGATTTATTCGCTAAATCATTGAGTGGGCTTTGTGGTTACATGTGAATGGTGCTGGTCACCATCGGGGGTGGGTGCGAAGCTATTACATTTACAGCATATCGACTATATGTTGCAACAATAATCTTGCGATTTCAATTTTTGGGGCGCGTTGTAACGGATGCGCTCCATTTTTATCGAGCAGAGTCACGCTGTTTTCATCATTGCCCATCGCTTCATTGGCATCGTTCGCTACCATCAACGGTAGTATTTTGCGCAGACGCTTTTGCTCCGCATGTTCCAGCAGGTTTTCAGTTTCGGCGGCAAAACCTACACAGAAAGGGGCGTTAGGTAGGCTGGCTACTTGTGCCAAGATGTCTTTGTTAGGCTTGAGTTCAATGGTGAGTGATGACTCACTTTTTTTGATTTTTTGTGGGCTGGCGTTTACAGGGCTGTAATCTGCCACGGCTGCTACGCCAATAAAAACATCCTGCCTTGCTATGTTTTGCATCACGGCTTGGTACATGGTATCGGCGCTGGTGGCTGAAATAGTATTGACTCCGATAGGAGATTTAAGCGCGCTTGCGCCACTCACTAGCGTGACTTCTGCGCCCATTTCATACGCCGCTTGGGCGATGGCGTAGCCCATTTTCCCTGAGCTTAGATTGGTAATGGCGCGCACTGGGTCTATCATCTCCAGCGTGGCGCCAGCAGTGATGAGGATTTTTTTGCCTTTGAGGAGTTTGGGTTGAAAGTGCGCTTCAATTAAATAAAGCAAATCTGTCGCTTCTAACATACGGCCTAAACCTATTTCGCCGCAGGCTTGCTGGCCGCTATCTGGCCCAAAAATACTAATGCCATCAGCATTTAGTTGTGCAATGTTGCGCTGTGTTGCCGGGTTTTCCCACATTTGTTTATTCATGGCGGGGGCGACCAATAGCGGACAATCTCTTGCTAAACATAGCGTAGAAAGTAAATCGTCGGCGCGGCCATGTACCAGCTTGGCGATAAAATCTGCGCTGGCAGGGGCTATGACAATAGCATCAGCAGCACGGCTTAACTCAATGTGCGGCATGCCGTTGGGGATGGAAGCATCCCACATCCCTGTCAATACAGGCTTACCTGAGAGTGCTTGCATGGTGACAGGTGTAATGAACTGGCAGGCGGCCTCAGTCATCACCACTTGTACGTCAATATTACTTTTTACCAATAGGCGAACGAGTTCGGCCGCTTTGTAAGCTGCGATGCCGCCGGTGATGCCCAACACGATTGATTTGTTTTTTTGCATATTTGTTAAGATCTATGTAATGCTTTCATTTTAATACTAAATTGCCTGATG
>JAURWJ010000105.1 GCA_030655015.1 Methylotenera sp.
TAAACGACTATTTCTGGCTGAATAGCCCGTAGTGAGTCTAAAGTGTAAGGTTGCGTAACATCGGCCTGTATTATTAAAACGCCGTCAATGACAACGGTGCTACGCCTAACACCGATAGCATAAACTCCTGATTGCACCAACTGTTGCGCTACGGCAGCACCTAGGTCACCACAGCCTATGATTAAAATTTTAGTGGCAACGCTACTAGCCATGCGATTGCAAATACTTTTCAGTTAAAAACAATGCAACAATGGTTTTACTATCGGTAATTTCACCATGTTGAATCATGGTTAAACAATCGGCTAGGCTAACTTCAAAGGTTTCTAAAATTTCATCTTCATCACGTTGATGCGCGCCAGCAATTAACCCTGTTGCTAAATATGTATGAATTACCTCGTTAGAATAACCAATACATGGGTGCTGAATACCTAACTTCACCCAGTCCTTTGCTGTATAGCCAGTTTCCTCTAGTAGCTCACGCTGACCAGTGGTTAATACCTCTTCATTGGCGTCAATCTTACCCGCAGGCAACTCAATAAATACTTGGTGTAGTGGATACCTAAATTGCCGCTCCAATACTACGTTTCCATTAGAAAGTATCGGCACAATTAGCACTGCACCAGGATGCGTTACATAGTCACGATGGCTGGTGTTACCGTTTGGCAGACGTACTAAGTCACGCTTAACGCTGAATACGCCATCGGCAGCAACCGTGTTTGAGCTGATACAGTATTCAGTTAAATCCATTTGATTAAATCCATTCGACAAAATCTATAGTGGACTTCCATGAGAAACCAGTCTGACACAGGGTTCTGGATCAATTAAAGTTTAATTTGGATTGACACTCTGAAGAGAAGTTAATTTTACGATATTTTGCAAAAAATAGGTTACGGAGTGGTGGTGAGTTAAAAAGATTTTTTCCACAATACTTTATAAACAAAACCCGGAAAAGCAAACACTAGGAATAAGCATCCAGTGACGGCGTAAAACTCCCAGTCTTGAGGCGAAACCTGCCCGAATGTGGCGCGCTCTGCATACCATGCCACAGCCCCGGCTGCGAAATAAAGGACTAACAGTTCGAGCAAACACCAGCCAAGGTGTTTGCTTTTGGCAAGCTGACGGTTACTTTTTAGCGGAATAAGATAAAACAGCTTATTTGAAAACCAAGGTAAATTTGCCGCAAAAAATATCAGTCCCAGTAACGCCCAGTTTGTCATTGATGCACCCTAGTTCAAGCTTTTAAAAATTGCATAGCCACACAAACTCATCAAGCCTTGTGGCATTAAGCCTAACACTAACAGCGCGCATGCATTCACGCTTAACGTAACGCGCATATCAAACGGTGCCTGAATAGGATGCTGGTCAATTGGCTCATCAAAATACATGAGCTTAATGACACGTAAATAGTAAAACGCGCCAATAACTGCCATCAGCACAGCGAACACAACCAACCATAAATAACCTGCTTGCAATGCAGCTTGCAGCACGGTGAATTTAGCATAAAAACCTAATGTTGGCGGCACGCCTGCCATGCTAAACATCACAATCAGCATTAAAAATGCAATCCATGGACTTCGTTGATTCAAGCCTTTTAGATCATCCAACTGCTCAGCCTCAAAACCTTTGCGTGACAACAGTAAAATGATGCCAAAGCCGGCAAGCGTCATCAATACGTAGCTAGCGATATAAAACAGTGCCGAGGCATAACCATTGATACTTGCACTCATTAAACCAAACAACACGAAACCTACGTGTGAAATAGTGGAATACGCCAACATTCGTTTTAAATTGGTTTGTGCAATAGCGGTAACATTACCGATGATAATGGACAGCACCGCCATAATCATCAACATTTGCTGCCAATCAACTGCAAGCGTGGGCAATCCCTGCACTAGTAGTCGTATGATAAATGCAAATGCCGCGAGCTTTGGCACTGAGCTAATTAACATAGTCATGGCAGTTGGTGAGCCCTCATAAACATCAGGCACCCACATTTGGAAAGGTACCGCACCGAGCTTAAATGCCAAGCCCGCCACAACAAATACCAAGCCTAATATCAAGACAGAATGTATGTTCTCACCACCCATCAAGGCATTGTTAATTTCAGTGATATTTAAACTGCCGGTCATGCCGTAAATCATGCTCATGCCGTACAACAACATACCCGAGGCCAATGCGCCTAATACAAAGTATTTCATTGCGGCTTCTGTGGCACGGGCATTGTCACGGTCAAGCGCTACCAACGCATACAAACTAAGCGATAACAACTCCAGTCCTATATACAGTGTTAGCATACTTTGACCAGATACCATGATCATCATACCAACCACTGAGAACAGCACTAGCGCATAAAATTCACCACGGAACATGTTACGCAATTGAATATATTGCCGCGTATAGATAAAAATCAACGATGTGCCTAAGTAAATCATAAGCTTCAACACATCAGCCAGCGTATCATCAACAAACGCGCCGGTGAAGCCATAACCTATGCTTGGCGTATGTGTGCTAAAAGTTATAAAGGCTGCGACCAATAATGCCAACTGAGCTAAAGCATAAATCGCAATGCGGTTGGTTTGCTTTAAAAATAAATCTGCCAATAGAATGATCATCGCCATTGATAAAATAACGATTTCAGGCAAGGCCGTAATGAGGTCGTAACGTATATTTTCCATGACTTATAAACCTGCCGGCAATTTGCTTTGTGCTAAATGTGAAAGGAGTTGGGTGACCGTTGCATTAGTTACGTCTGTCAGCGGCTGCGGATAAACCCCAAGCGCCAACACTAATAATGCCAACGTTGCCAGAATGAAAAATTCACGCTTGTTGATATCTTTAAGCGCGGCGACACTCGCGTTGGCTATTTCACCATAAAACACGCGCTTGACCATCCACAGCGTATAAGCCGCACCAAAAATAAGTGTGAGCGAGGCTAAAAAGGCGTACCAAAAATTCACTTGTATCGCCCCTAATATCACCATGAACTCACCGACAAAGCCAGAAGTGCCGGGCAAACCACTATTCGCCATGGCAAAAAACACAGCAAAGGCGGCAAACACAGGCATTGTATTGGCAACACCGCCATAAGATTCAATTTGACGGCTATGCATGCGGTCATATAACACGCCTACAGCCAGGAACATGGCGGCTGAAATAAAGCCATGCGACACCATTTGTACGATCGCGCCTTCTAAACCTAAATTATTAAAGAGAAAAAAGCCTAAAGTCACAAAACCCATGTGGGAGATGGATGAATAAGCAATCAACTTTTTCATGTCCTTTTGAGCCAGTGCCACCAACGCAATATATACAATTGCAATCAGCGACAGGGTAATCATAAAGCCTGATAAATATTGTGCGGCATCAGGTGCAATTGGCATGGCAAAACGAAAGAAACTGTATCCGCCTAACTTCAAAGCAATCGCGGCTAACACCACTGAACCACCTGTTGGCGCTTCTACGTGTGCATCTGGCAACCAGGTATGTACTGGCCACATCGGAATTTTTACTGCAAAAGCT
>JAURWJ010000109.1 GCA_030655015.1 Methylotenera sp.
TAGGCGTGGGTGGCAAACAAACCATCTTTAATCTATGCCTAGCCGTGCTTAATAAAGGTGATGAAGTTATTATTCCCGCACCTTATTGGGTCTCTTACGCAGATATTGCGCTGGTCGCTGAAGCTACACCAGTGATTGTCCAATGTGGCATTGAGCAAGGCTTTAAGCTCTTGCCAGCACAGTTAGAAGCGGCCATTACGCCCAACACTAAAATCTTTATGATTAACTCGCCATCTAACCCAACAGGTGCGGTGTACAGCTTGGCTGAGTTGCAAGCCTTGGGCGAAGTGTTACTTAAACATCCGCATGTATTGGTCGCCACAGATGACATGTACGAACACGTGAATTTAACCGGCGATAAGTTTTACAACATTCTTAACGCTACCCCAGCACTTAAAGATCGTTGTATTGTACTCAACGGCGTTTCTAAAGCGTATTCAATGACCGGTTGGCGCATAGGCTACGCCGCAGGCCCGGCTTACATTATTAAAGCCATGGAAATTTTGCAATCGCAATCTACCAGCAACGCAACCTCCATTTCGCAAGTGGCCGCACAAGCCGCGCTAGAAGGTTCACAAGATTGCATCACCCCAATGGTAACGGCATTTAAAGAACGTCACACTTATGTAGTTAACCGCTTTAACACCATGCCCGGATTAAGTTGCTTAATGGCGGGCGGAGCATTTTATGCATTTCCTGATGCCCGCGCTGCGATTGATCATTTATTTAAAGCAGGCAAAATCAAAGCAGCTACAGACATGGCTTTAGCTGAATACTTACTTGAAGAATTTGATGTAGCGGTAGTACCGGGCTCAGCCTTTGGTGCTGAAGGCTATTTCCGCATTTCATTTGCTACATCAATGGATAATCTTAAAAATGCGTTGGATCGTATTGAACGCGCGCTTAACTAAGCGCATAAGTTAACCTATAAAAAGGAAATAAATTCTAAATACACCATTTGAATGGACTTACGTGTACAGTTACACGTAAAGTATCGCTCAAAAGTGAGCAAAAAATACCAACTAAAAATTACTACTAAAACTTCTAAAAACAGCCACTGTATTGCTTTGCAGTGGTTTTTACTCTTCAAAAATAAGATGTAAAGTAGGGCGCAAAATGCAAAAAATTATCCACAGGCACCTAAAATCGCTGAAACCCTTATGGAATATGGCTTCTAGCTGTTTTTAAGGTTAGGGCGGTTATTCTCGTAAAATTGCTATTTTTCTAACTCTAGCACTATCGGAAAAAATTTCCTACGTTCCTAACATTTCACAAGTAGCACTTTTGAGCAAAAAAACGAATTTTCGCCCGCCCGCAGCGAAGCGAGGACAGACGAATAATTAAGATTTTATGCATCAATCTATCCATTACGCCGCTATACCGAGTTCACGTAGAAACTTCTCAAACTCAGGTGGTTTTTCCTGCAAGCTAAGCGGCAATAAAGCCTCTTGCGACATGTTTTGGAGCGGTGCTGCGCCGCACGATGGCAGGGTACCTGCGCGAAGCGTAGGTGAGCCGTCGCTCGCCGCTCCACGCTCTAAGCTCATGAGGCTTAAATCCTCGCCCCTCAGGTGACCATAACGTATCGTCACGTACAAACCAATCCCCAAAGTAGGCATCGTCAAATACATACCCTACTTTTATTTTCAATACACGATAAGCAGTGTAGGGGATACGTACACGCCCTTTTTCCCAGTTTTGTAATGTTCTATGTGTTACGTCTAGTAATTTAGCTGCTTGTTGAGTTGTTAAATGAGCTCTACGACGCATTAAATAGTCGACCCTGAACAACTCAGTTCAATCAGTTTTTAGCCGATTGAACTGAGCAATATTTAAATACTGCTGTATAGCAACGACGATCAATCGCAATTGGCTTGCAAAACACCGCCCGTAAAAAAGCCGGATGGCTCTCAGAATCATCCGTAAGTTGTGACCTGCGCCACACAGCATGGCATGCAATGCATCTCCCAAAGCCCCTTTAAGCCAGTTGCGCCGTAATCTTCCATCATTTTTCATATGCCAGATCGCCGGCTCTATGGCACTTCGCCGGTGTATGGCTTTTTTAATGCTCGGTGTTACGCCGCGCATCTGCCCACTGCGCCAGATTGTCACATGAGGGACTTCAATGCCGCGGTAACCTCTGTCCACAAACACTGCTTTCGGGGTGCGATTGGTTAGCATGAGGATCTGCTCGACTGCCAAGGGTAAGGTATGCCCATCATACGGGTTGCCTGGCATGCTCTTGATACCCACCACCAAGCCTTCTTTGTGTGTCGTTGCGATACTGACTTTCACGCCAAATTCATAGGGCTGACGCACTTTGCCTTTGGCGATGCATTCGACTTCAGGCGCATGCAGGCTGTAGAGCTTATTCTTATCTGTGCGTTGTTGCATCATCAGACGTTGCACTTTTGCCAGTATTGTTTTTACCGCGTCTGTGTCACCTTGATCAGCACTTAACTTGCGTTGAATATCCCGCCAGACACGACCGAGTATCGTACGCTGTGTTTTAATCACGGCACGCATCCTGCGGTATTGCTTGGCATGGGCGTAGCGTGCCACTTGTGCCGCAAGTCTTAGTGCTTCACGGTTGTAGTTCTGCCGTAATGCAATGCCTAGTGATGCGGCTAGTCTGACCAAGTGTTGGCGGCCTTTCTCCAGCAACTGACTGTCGGTTGGGAAGGCAATGGCTTTTTCCATTACGGTCGTATCCATGATCACTTTGTCGAAACTCTTTTCTTTGACCACCTTGCCGCGACGCGCAGCGTCGATGCTTTCACTAAGTAGCCGCTCAACCCCGGCTTCACCAATGCGCTTACGCCAGCGGGTGAGTGAGGATGGGTCGATTGGCGGTTCATGCTGGAAGTGGATCTCACCACAGAAATGCTGCCAGTAGGGATTCTCCACCCAAGTCCAGATCAGTGCTTCATCGGACAAGGCAAAGGTATGCTGCAGATACAGCAATCCGGCAATCAGCCGTGGTGGTGTGGCGGGACGCCCGGTCTTGGAGGGGAAGAACCCGGACCATTGCGTTTGAAAGACTTCCCAGTCAATCAAAGCTGCCAGCTTGACTAAGGGATGTTCAAGATTGATCAGCTCGGTCAACACTTGCTGAAATAACTCACCGGAGGCGGGTAACTGATGTTTAGGTCCCATAAAAACACTCTGAAATTTGCAAGAAATCAAAGCGTTATTATTGCATTTCTGGCAAATTCACACCACAAAAATATGCGTATTAACCAATAAAATCAATTGCTTGGGAGTTGTTCAGGGGCGACTAAATAGAAGTCGTCAGGGTCTATATATGCGAGGTGATTTTAACGCGTTTAACCTGGCTTTATTTTTGCCTGCTTTTTTGATTGAGCACTCAGTCATGAAATGCTCCTTTGTGCTTAATTGCTCCTAGAACGTGAGATTTTTCGTGTGGGTGCAATACTGCTAAAAATTATCTAGTAGTTGTAAGTGACGTAGCAAAAATTCACTGGGCATAAAATCTTCGGTACAGCCTATATCTGATGCGAGAGATGTTGCTATATTTAACACTTGCTCATGAGAGAGCGAAAAGCCATAAAAAGCCTCTGGAGGCGTTATTACGGTTGTGTGTGACATACTTGACTCCTTGCGTCACACACCAAGTAACTACATACTTCACTTCGTATAATGTATATTATGTAAAATTATACAATTACCCGTGTCGTTAAAATAAATGTTGGGTCTCTTTGTTGATTTCCTCGTCCAAGGTTTTGTCATTAGTATTTTTAGCTATTAGTTTTGCATGTGCTATTAAGTCTTTAGCCGATGAAGTATCACCCATCGCAAGTTTAAGTTGAGCTAGCACGACGCTTCCTTTTGCTTCAAAATAAGCACCACCCTGCTTTTTAGCAAAGTTAATAACTTTATTGAGTATTCGTTCTGCACTCGCGTAATTTTTTTCAATTGTGTAGTAGCGACCAAGCTCAATACTTGAATGTGCATATTGGTCTAATGTACCCGCTTTTTCATGCATAAAGTAAGCTCTGAGCTGAGACTCAAGTGCTAAATCATGTTGATTAAGTTCATGGTAAGTCAGCGCAATTTTTTCATGGCTTTCGCCGCGCTCATTATCATTAGCATCCAATTTATTGGCGGATGTAAAAACTTCAAGTGCCTGAGTATATTGCTTATCCTGAAAGTAAATATCACCAATGGCAACAAGGCTCATACGTTCAAACCCTTTATGCTTTGCGGTTTGTGCAAATTTAATTGCTTGCTGATAGCTTGAAATAGCTTGAGGGAGTTGTTTTGCGGCCTTGTAGGCATGGCCCATGACTAAAGCAATAACAGTTTTATCAAAAGCATCCGTTGAAAATTCATCTGCAGCTTTAAACTCGGCTAAAGCACCATTTAGATCATCTTTGGCGCTTAATAGTCGTCCTTGGCATATCAAGGCATCGCGGTCATTTTTATCAATACCTAATGCTTTTTTTGCAGCGGTTGTTGCCATGGTTATGTCACCGTGTTCAAAGGCTTTATTACAATCTGCTGCATCAGGACTTATGGCATAAACATGATTAAAAAACAATGAAATAAAGATTGAAGTTAAAGTAATTTGTAGTTTCATTTTGTTTATTTTTCTCTATTGCTGGTGGTTAAAGTACTCAGGGTTTAATAAAAATCGGTAGTCATAAAAATCGAAAAAATAAGTTTATAAATAAGCTTCCCAGCGTTGTGAATTTTTGCCGGATGCGAAGAACATTGGATTTAGTAATGATCGTTTAGTGTTATAGCGCAATGCACTGCCTGACACCTCAACAATATCTCCACCTGCTTCCTGCAAGATACAATGCGCTGCTGCGGTATCCCACTCTGAAGTTGGCCCTAATCTAGGGTATACATCAGCCCGCCCTTCGGCCACCAAACATATTTTTAGAGAGCTTCCCATATTGATAAGTTCAGGCATCAAGCCCGTATGATTTTTAATGTTGTGCAAAAAACACTGCATTTTTTCATCACTGTGCGAGCGGCTACCCGCGATTATGGGTCGCTTGGGGTCTAATGCTTTAGTGTGGATTTTAAATGCGGGACTTGCCCCAGCTTGCTTATAGGCACCATGTGTAGCTGTAGCGAAATAAAGCAAATCATCCACGGGTGCATAAACAACACCAAGCACTGAAGTGTGCTTGTCGATTAACGCAATATTGACCGTAAACTCCCCGTTTCGCTTTACAAACTCACGGGTGCCATCTAATGGGTCAATTAACCAATATTGAGCCCATGATCTTCGTATTTCTTCATCAATCCCCTCTGACTCTTCTGAAAGAATTGGGATGTCAGGGGTAAGCTGCTTTAATGCATTGACGATTACATGATGCGCTGCCAAATCAGCTTGCGTAAGCGGTGAATTGTCATCTTTGTTTTCAACGCTGAAATCTGTGGCATAAACTTGCATAATGGCTGCCCCAGCAGATTTGGCAATTGTAATCACTGATTCTAAGTATTGATGATAGTTTTGAGTATCCATATCTATAGTTTAAGTGAGTAATGCTATTAAGCCAGCCTCGTCTAAAATTGTAACGCCTAGCGCTTGAGCTTTGTCTAACTTACTCCCTGCATCGCTGCCCGCTATCACATAATCTGTTTTTTTTGAAACGCTACCACTTACTTTAGCCCCTACTGCTTCTAACTTCTCTTTTGCCTCATCACGCGACAAGCTAGGTAAGGTCCCCGTCAGTACGAAAGTTTTCCCTACCAAATGACCAGTTGGGACTTGCTTGCCCTCTGATTCTGTCCAGATAATGCCCGCTGTTAACAGTTCTGCAATGACGGTTTGATTGTGTGCTTCAGAAAAAAAGTTGGTAATGGATTCTGCAACCACCGGCCCTACATCGTGCACTTTGAGCAAGTCTTCTGCACTAGCCTGCATTAACGCAGGTAAATTGCCAAAGTGCTTGGCTAAATCTTTTGCAGTTGCCTCCCCCACATTACGCATGCCTAGCGCGTAAACAAAACGTGCTAGCGTAGTTTTTTTACTTGTTTCAAGGGCATCCAGTATATTTTGTGCTGATTTCTTTGCCATGCGCTCTAGGTTGCTCAAGGTAGTTAGATCCAGCTTGTAAATATCGGCCAGTGTATGTACTAAATTGGCTTCGACTAATTGATCAACCAGCTTTTCTCCCAAGCCTTCAATGTCCATCGCTCGGCGAGAAGCGTAATGCGTAATAGCTTGCTTACGTTGCGCGGGGCAGAATAGCCCACCTGTGCAACGCGCCACAGCTTCGTCTGCCTGCTTTAAAATATGCGAGCCACATTCCGGACATACCGTCGGCATCTCAAATCGCCGCGCGGTGGCTGGTCGCTTATCAGTAAGCACACTAACAACTTCAGGAATCACGTCCCCTGCTCTGCGCACGCTCACGGTATCGCCAATGTGCACATCTTTGCGACGCACCTCATCTTCATTGTGTAGTGTGGCATTGGTGACCGTAACGCCGCCAACGAACACTGGCGCTAACCTCGCAACCGGCGTGATAGCACCGGTGCGCCCTACTTGCACGGTAATATCTTCTACCACTGTGAGTGCCTCTTCGGCAGGAAACTTATGTGCAATTGCCCAACGTGGCGCCCGCGAGACAAAGCCTAATTCGTTTTGCTGGTTAAAGTTATTAACCTTATAGACGACGCCATCGATATCAAACGGTAACTGATGGCGAATTTCCCCCATTTTTTGATAATATGTTTTTAAACCTTTTGCGCCAATGACTAGATCACGTTCGTGACTCACAGGAAAATGTAGACTTGCAAGATAATCCATTGCCAGCTTATGACTACTAAAGCTCGGCACACCCTCTGATGCACCTAAACCGTAGGCAAAAAAGGTTAAGGGGCGCGTTGCAGTCACTTTGGCATCTAATTGACGCAGGCTACCAGCGGCGGCATTACGCGGGTTTGCAAACAGCTTTTCACCTTTACTTAATTGCGCAAGATTCAGCTTTTCAAAATCACGCTTGAGCATTAAAACCTCACCGCGTACTTCTAACAATTTTGGCGGTTGTGCGCAGTTTAAACGCATGGGAATTGCGCGCAGCGTGCGTAAATTGTGAGTAACATCTTCACCAGTATAACCGTCACCGCGTGTTGCACCTTGTGTGAACACGCCCTGCTCGTAAGTGAGCGTAATAGCTAGGCCATCAAACTTTGGCTCCACTGCGTATTCAACCAACGCCACCCCAAGCGCCTCACAAATACGTTTATCAAATGCTTCTAATTCATTGTATTCAAAAGCATTATTAAGTGACAACATAGCCTGGCGATGCGTGATGCTATTAAAAGCATTGGCAGCAGAGCCGCTTACGCGCTGTGTTGGGGACTCTGCTGTGATAAGTGTGGGGTGCAGTGCTTCAAGCGTTTGCAACTCACGATAAATTTTATCGTATTCACTATCCGGAACAGAAGGTGCATCGAGCGCATAGTACTCGTAATCATATTGCGCAATCAAATTGCGTAATTCAAAAATCTTTTGTTCTACACTGCTTAACATTTATGAAAACAATCTATGCGCACTCTCAGACCCTGGAACAATCCCACGCACTAACATCGTGGCATGAATCACCTTGAGTTGTTGACGGATTTTTTCAATCTGCATATCACCTAACACTCTATTATTATCATCCACCAATATTGCGCTCAAGCCAGTCTCCATTTGCTTCGCAACTTGTACCATGTGGTTAAAGGCTTCTGCACAATGCTTAACATGTGGAATATCTAATTGAAAGCTGACAGCTTTCACGACAGATGTTCTTAACATTTCAGGGCTAAAGGGGTGTTGATCGCGATTAAACATGATGAAAGAAGGCTGTGGTGTGATAGCTGGATTTTGTAGCGCTTGCTTACTGGCCGCTTCATCAAAATATTTAAAAGTACCGTCTGCTGACAGTAGCAACCCTTGCGACTCTGCTAAGCCCCTTAATTTAGTGCCAGTAAACGCGCCATTATCACCATGCGTAAGGTGAAATCCCATGGTTTTATCCACATCAATACAAAACGCATCAAGCGCGTTGGCTGCTGTTAAAGCATCACCTGTACTTTGCCACTCTACATGGGCATTTATATCTAAACCTAACGTTTCTACCGCTAATTGAAAGCGATTCAATATATTGCGTGAAACCGGCCCTGCACGGTCAGCTAGTTGTAAACTGCAAGCAAGTCTTGATACCGACTGATTCAGTAATTGTGGTTTTGATATGGCATCACTTAGTAATAACCATTGTTTATTTGAATCCAACACATGGGTATATGCAGGCTTTTCATAGCCCTCAAACAACCCGTTTAGCACTTTATTCAGTTCACTGAAAGTGGATTCAGAGGCCAAATATAAAATTGCGGTTAAATCCATTTGCGCATGCAACATGGGCGGTAAACTCAGTACCGGCTCTTCAAATGAATGTCGTGTTGAAGGGCTGGGTGAAACTTCTTCGATATTATTATTTATATCTAACGCATCATTGCTAGTGTGGCTAAAAGCTTCATCGAAAATAGCCTTAATTTCATCACGTTGCGCTGGTCTAATTTCAGTGGTTGGATTTGTTTTCTGAACTTCAACCTCAACTGAAGTAATTTTGTGAGGTTTGTTTACCAGCTCCGCATAGGCGGTATCAATAGAATCCTCATCTGCTAGGTCATCGTTTAATGGCTCATAACCAGCTAACGAAACAAAACGATCATCATCATGCAAGGCTGTGTCTGTCGTAGATATATTTGCAGTTGAGACAAAAGGTTCGTCAATTGCCACCTCCAATTCATCTTGCCCAGTAGAGAAATTACTGTTAACAGAACCGTCCGGAATACTATCAAATTGGCTCATATCAAGTTTGCTGATATCCAGCTTGGGATCATCAAGTAGCGCATCACTTTTTAATTGAGAGAAGCTACTTTCGACTTGTTGATGAAACCGCCGCTCTTGCCACCAGTTAAGAATGAGCACGGCGGCAATAATTAACACCCCAATGACAATCAATACTATTTGCAAATCACTCATCACCAATAAACCTTTAACATTATTTAACTCGCTAGTAGCCTACTTAAGCTTCCGCCATCCTCACGGCGGCTTCCATATCGACATCAACAATACGTGAAACACCAGATTCCTGCATGGTAACACCTATCAATTGCTGCGCCATCTCCATGGTAATTTTATTATGACTTACGTATAAAAACTGCGTTCTTTCAGACATTTTTTTTACCATGGCACAAAAACGCTCAGTATTACTGTCATCAAGTGGTGCATCTACCTCGTCCATCAAGCAAAATGGCGCAGGATTGAGCCTAAATAAGGCAAACACTAATGCCAATGCAGTTAAGGCTTTTTCGCCACCAGACAGCAAATGGATCGTGCTGTTCTTTTTGCCTGGCGGCTGTGCAAATACTTGCATGCCTGTATCTAATATTTCCTCACCAAGCAACTCCAGCCTTGCCTGACCGCCGCCAAATAAAGTGGTAAAGAGTTCATTAAAATGTCGATTTGCCTCATCAAAAGTGGCTTGCAGACGGCTACGCGTTTCGCGGTCTATTTTACGAATAGCATCCTCAAGTGTTTGGCTGGCCTCTAATAGATCGCGGCATTGGCTATCTAAATAATCCTTGCGTGATTGCTCGCTCGCAAGTTCTTGAATGGCTGCCAGATTAACCGCGCCTAATGACTCAATATCAAATTCAAGCTTGCTTTTCTTTTTTTCCAAGTCAGACACTTTAGTATCCGTAGTCATTGATTGGGCTAAATGACTAGCGAGCAAGGATTCTTCAATATTTGTAGCGATTAGTTCAGCCTGACACTGCTCAAAATATAAACGTGACTCTTGCTCGTTCAGTCGGCTTGTTTCCAACTTATCGCGCAAAGGGTGTAAAAGCTGCTCATGCTGTAGCCGCAACCGCTCTTGTTGCTGCAATATAGACTCACAGTCACTCATCGTGTTACGGGCGCTTGCTAACACCAATTCATTTTGATGCTTGACGTTAAGCGCTGTTTCCAAGTTGGCTTTTAAAGCCTCCATTTTAGTGGCCGCCAAGGTGGTTTCACCCTCGTTGCAACGTAATTGAAGCGAGGTTTTTTCTTCATGTAAGAATTCAAGTTTAGAATTTAACTCATTGATATTATTTTGAATAAATTTAATATTAAAACTTTTTTCCTGATGCGCACGCTCTGCGGTTTGCAACTGCAGACGAACCTCGTTTAACCATACCTCCGCCGATTGCTTTTCAGTCTCTTTGGCAGATTTTTCAGATTGCAATAAAGATAGGCTCGCGGAAATTTCACTGACCAGCTGTTCTTTTTGCGTACTTTCATCCTGAAGTTTACTAAGTTTTTCTTCTGCTAAAGCACAATCTGCATGCAGAGACTTTTGTCGCTGTATTGCATTAGACTGTTGCTGCTTAAGCTGTTGTAAGTTCAAATTAAGTTGATGCGCCTGCTGAGTAGCAGTTTTTAATTGCTGTTGAAGCAGATGTTGTTTAGCTCGCAATGCTTGAAGCGCACTTTCAGCATTGGTTAGCCGACTATTAGTATCTACCAAATGCTTTTTAACTTCTGGCAGTTGCAGCTCCAATTGCTCCAAACGTGTTTGTCGCTCCAATACGCCATGCAATAGTGATTGTGTACCAAAATACGTGACGCTGTGTCGAGTATAAATATCACCTTGTTTATTGACTAAGCACTCACCGCGATTAAGGGTATGGCTCGCAGGAATAGCATCTGTACCGTTCTCTAGCAAATAAACGCCTGCTAGCCAATCATGCAGTACCGCCTGATGGTTAGGCTCAACATGGTCAATACGTGAATATAAAGGTGTAAAAGCCAATGATTGCGGCTTAACATCCAACACAGAATCCAGCGCTGTTAACGCTAAACTTAATGCTGCTGGCGGCCTACTTTCAACCAATAACTCTTGATGTGTAATTGCGTTAAGCCTTGCGCCAAGAATAGCCTCAAATGCTGTTTCCCAGCCTGGTTGAATGCGCACAGCCTGCCAAATACGCGCCTTATCATTTAAGCCTGATTTTTTTAACCAAGCAGTCAGTGAAGCTTCATTGTTGCCATCGCGCATAGATTGCTGAATTTTGGATAAAGAACTAATTTCTGCTTCAAGTAAATGCAATTCACGTTGCCGCACATGCACATCCTCTCTACATGTTTTTATATCAGCATGAATCGATTGCTCATTTTGCAGCGCCTCAGCATTTTGCGTCTCTAGCATGACAATTTCAGCGTTTAATGCGGTTAACTGCGCCTGCATCTCAATAAGCGCATCATCTGCTGGTATTAACAAGCTAGCGTAACTTTGTTGCAAGCGCTTTAGTTGGTCTTTAGTTTCATTGATAGCACGCGCAATATGTCCAATACCAGCTTGCTCTAAGCGTAAGCGTTGCTCTGCATTTAACCACACGGTTTGACTGGCATTAAATGCTGCAAGTGCGGCTTGATAGCTTTGCAATTGAGTTGGCGCAGCCTCTCGCGCAGTTTTAACTGCATCATCTGCAATAGCAAAGTTAGCATTTGCCTCAAGTAAATCCGCCTGCGCTTTTGCCAGTGAAACTTCAATAAGACCCTGCTGACTAGTATTTTTTTCTACTTGCACAACAAGCTGTTGTAATTGTAATTGCATACGCTCGCGCGCTTCAGCAGTATTCTTCACTTGATTTTCAAGATTAGAAACTACTGCATTGGCTTCGTAATAGCCAGCTTGCGCTGCATTAACGGCCTCGCTTGAGGCAATATGCTGCTGCCGTGCAGTTTCCAATGCTGCTTCACTGCTACGCAAACTTGCCATTTGCGCTTCGAGATCAATCACCAACTTTTCAACCGTCCGCTGTGATTTTCCCCAATGAGCGCTCGCATCACGTTTTTTTAATAACCAAACCTGACCTTTGGTGATGTTTAAAGCCTCTTGCATCCGATGATATTGCTCGGTAACCACCGCTTGCGATTGCAACCGTACAATCTGTTTATCAAGCTCACGAGTAATATCTTCCACACGCGTTAAATTTTCACGCGTATCACGCAAACGCAATTCAGTTTCACGGCGACGTTCTTTATATTTACTAATACCAGCCGCTTCTTCTAAAAAAATACGCATCTCTTCAGGCTTGGCTTCCACAATTCGGCTAATGGTATTTTGCCCAATAATGGCGTATGCGCGTCCACCCAAACCCGTGCCCAAGAATAAGTCCGCCACATCACGCCGCCGCACTACACTATTATTGATGTAGTAAGTTGAGCCTTTATCTCGCTCAATCACACGCTTAACAGAAATCTCAGCATATTGCGACCACTCACCTGATGCGCCGCCTAAGCTATTATCAAACACCAACTCAACACTGGCACGAGAGATAGGTTTGCGGTTACCAGAACCATTAAAAATCACCGCATCCATCGCATCGGCACGCATCTCTTTAGCTGACGACTCGCCCAATACCCAACGTACGGACTCCATTACATTGGATTTTCCACACCCATTGGGACCAACCACACCCACGCGCTGCCCATGAATATGCAGCGTTGTTGGGTCAACAAACGATTTGAAACCAGCAAGTTTTAGGTGAGTTAAACGCAAAGTGGGTTTTGAAATTTATGACAAATTTTGGTTTGAATTTTTAAGCGTTATAATAACGGTTTTTAAGACAAAAGCCGCATTTTCTATCATGACAGAACAATCTTTAGGTGCAAAACCTACCGCACAACCTTCTAAAACATTAGAAACATTTGAAAACCCAAATACAGCACGTGACTTCCATATTCACATGGAAATCCCCGAGTTCACCTGCTTATGCCCAAAAACAGGTCAGCCAGATTTCGCTGTCATTTATTTAGACTATATTCCAGACCAATCCTGCGTAGAGTTAAAAAGCCTAAAACTCTATATGTGGTCATTTCGCGATGAAGGCTGCTTCCATGAAGCAGTGACCAATCAAATTTTAGATGACTTAGTTGCTGCAACCCAACCAAAATTTATGCGCGTAACCGCTAAATTTTATGTGCGTGGAGGGGTATTTACCAATGTGGTGGCTGAACATCGCAAAACAGGCTGGCAACCCCTGCCTCGCGTAGATTTAATGCATTTTGAAAGCCAATCTAATATTCGCGGTTAACTTGCACGGTTTTAATGCTATAAATTTCAGGTTGAAACATAAATTAAGCAAAATATAATGAAAATCATTGACAAGCGCCCTGCCCATCTTTATTATGGCGCCTCGCTGATGACGCAATTGATTGAAAGCGAAAGGGTCTAGGTACGGGGGTATAGCTCAGCTGGGAGAGCGCTTGCATGGCATGCAAGAGGTCAGCGGTTCGATCCCGCTTACCTCCACCAAAATAGTTAAAATTTAACTTTAAGTTAAACCGTAAGTTGTAGTAAAATGTCGCACTTGTAACAAAGCAGTAAATTCTTAGGTCCCCATCGTCTAGAGGCCTAGGACACCTCCCTTTCACGGAGGCGACCCGGGTTCGAATCCCGGTGGGGACGCCAATTATTATCAAATTGGCAACGTAAACAAGGCCTTGTATATCAAGGCCTTTTTTGTTTTTGGCAACTACACAAGCAACCAAGTAATTGCCACGGTTCTGTAACAATTTCAAATACTTAAATACACCTCAATCCAGTTGCTTACAATTTATGTGATACCACTATTGAATACAAGTAAAAATAGCATTGCGTAAACAGTATTAAAATTGAGCGTAGCTTGCTTTTTAATTTCACGATTCTAGTTGTAATACTTAACATTACGCTTTAAATTAAACAAGATAAACACACTGCTTTTCAGCATTGAATTTGGCGGATAAAATTGAAAGATTACTACGCAATTTTAGGTGTTTCAGCGAATGCTACCTTAGCTGAAATAAAAACGACTTACCGCAGAATGGCCTCTCAATTCCATCCTGACAAAAACACATCAGTTGATGCGCCTACAAAATTCAGAAAAGTGCAGGAAGCTTATGAAGTGCTTTCTGATATTGATAAAAGAAAAGCATTTGACGAAAACCGCAGGCGTAGCTTATTGGATAGCCCGATAGACACGGCTCATGAAATTTGGCAGCACTACTTAAATGGAATATTAAAAAAATGAGAATATCGCGCTACTTTACCGACTTAATGGCTACTTATGTGGCAGATATTGATGACTTAAAGACTGATTCAGGCGGTGACGATGTCCTGACTGAGCGCCTTGTAGAAAAACGTTCACAGATATCAGATTTAATGCCTATGATTAAAACTAACCCTGAAATGTTGGCGGTTATTTTTCATAGAAGCGTGGTAGTGAAAAAGCCAGAAATTATCTTGAGCTATCTTGATAAGGAGCCTGCTAAGTTTCCTGCGTGGGAAACCATATCTTCCAGCGTTCAGTTTGCCCCTTGGGCAATCGACCTGGTTGCTAAACTAAAAACTGAGGTTGGCGGTGAGCATTGCTTGTTAACCACCGTGATGCTCGAACATCTGTATGCGCTGTATGAGGTGAGTGAAGATGCAGTGGACGAAATGGAAACAGAAGAGTCGGATGACCTAGCTGAATCAGGTGGTGAATGGCTATCTGAGCATGGGTTCGACAGCCATTAAAGCGCCGCGTCAGTCAATTTTAGTAAATGGCCCCTGTATTTATTCAATAGGATAAAAATGACAAATTTAGTCGTCGTACAAGCAACCAGCCTTATTCAGTCTGGCGATATAGTAAGCGCAGAGGCCTTACTCACCGCCCTAGTGGAAACCGATGGTGATCATGCATTGGTAGAAGTGCTTGATGAAATGCCATCAAAAGACCTGTTAGCGGTTATCCGTGAATATGATTCATCTAAACAATCGCTTTTAAATTTGTTGATTACTCCTGAACAATTTGCACGTGTTGTTGTTTTAGATCGACTCTATAAAGATATGTCACACGAGCATCTGCGTGGCATGATCAACTCTGTCCTGTTTCGAGAAGATGCCGATGCTAACGAGTTTATTGAAGCAATAGCCGAACTTGAATTTGGTTATGAGACCTTGGCAGATTATCTTTCAGATCGTGCTGAAGAAGTGACGGGAGAGACTTTTGCGGCACTGGATACAGAGGATATCACTCGCGCGGAAATTAGTGATCATGACTGGAAAGAACTTACTTGGTTGCTACGCCATAACCATGCAGATATTTACAATATTGTTTATGCCTTATTGAAGACGAAACTTCAGGATAATCTAATTCCTGAAGTTGTGCATGTTACTGAAAGTGAAGATGAAGTTGTTGTAGATACGGATCCAGTAGCAAAAGTAACCAGGGGCGATGATGAGGATGAGGATTCTGCGATTTAGGTAATATTCTTGATACGCGCAACTTTTTCATCACTAAACTGCCACTTATGACATCTGCTAAAAGCACACAATCTATTACAGCTTATGATAATGCGCCTTTTTTTGAAAAAGCGTTTACGCATGCCGTTCAGCACAACTACATTGGTCAAACACGCATTGATGAAATCATCAATGAAGCTGCCACAGGATCTATTCAAATAGCAGATTATTTTGGAGAATCTTCGCACTTAAGAAAAAACCTGGAAGTGTCAATGACACGCATGGTGAGTCTGGTCAGTTTATATCTTGAGAATACAACGGATGCTCAACCGGACAAAGCCGCACAGTTATTAAAAGAAAAACCTTTTCGCGCACTGTCACGCGGTGGATCGCAAATGCTAAAAGCACTGTACAGCCTACCAGAAGATGATTACTTTGGTTCACCTCGGCTTGATTCTGAGCGTGAGTTTCTAAAAAAGTGTTTAAGCAAAAATCTGTCTAGCACTAAATACAGACAAATGTTGACGGACTGTGAACGATTTAAAAGAAATATTGATTTTGCCACCCTCTTAGCCAAGTTGATTGGGGCGACTATCAATCAACCAAATGAGCATCATGCGTCGGCTGAACATGTCATTCGCACCTCTTTATTATCTTTGGCGTATGGCACGAAAAAAATAGCGGCGAAAAAAGCGCATCCTTATAATGAAGCTGGCTTATTTGAAATTTTCAGCACTATTCGCAAAGAGTATGGGTTTTTAGGCGACGTGACTTGCAAAGCCAGTTTTATCGAAGAATTACCGCTAGAGTTTCGCAATGATGCGATCAGCATACTCTCAAGTATCAACAAAGATGATATTCCAAAAATAGTTAATCAATCCGTAACACTAGAATCTGCTTTTCGTGACCTGAAAGACCGTAAATACTTTTACGTTCGTGACCAGTTAAATGAAGTAAGTCGATTCGATCAAAGGCTAGCTGCAGACTGGTTTGCACTTACGGGAGGGACTGAGGATGATGCGTTGCTACTTACAGTATTCCTATGTACAGCCGCAGGCGTCCCACAAAAGACTACTTTAAAAAGAAATGAAGTTAAAAAAGCAGTATTAAGCATTCGTGAAAATGGTCTTATGCAAAATGCTGTGCTTAATCTAATTAAAAAAGCGCCTCATGATGAAATGGAGCAACTTAGATCATTGTGGGATGACTTTATTGAAGAAGCCACGCCGTTTTTATTAGATGATTCAGATGAGAAACTGAATGAGGTCATGACGTATCTAGCTGATCGTTGTAGTCTCCAAAAACTACAGTAATAATATGGCAAAGGTGTGTTTATAAAACCGATAAAGCACAGCTAGGCACACCAATAATTCACAAACAAACTATTTTTTCAATTATTGCAATTGCCAGCGTAACCATGTGAACAAGATATTTCCATTGCCGTTACCGCCTGGAATATAAGTGGATTGTAGCGCTATCCGCTTATAGTCTACAGAAAATAGTGGTGCAAGTATTGGCAAAGGTAAGTAATTGAAATCTTTACGTAACGTTAGCCCTACGCTGTAACCAAGACCCAAACTTAAATCATTCATTGGCCGCCATGTTTTTTGAAAGCCATAACCTAAGATAGGTTCTATGTCGTTATGTGAGTCTTGGAATGCCATGACATAGAGCGCATGCCAATCACCATCCTCATCAAATCTAGACTTGCCGAACCCTAAGCCCCACGGGTGCTCATTAAACGTATCAATTTTTTCCGAGCTATAGTAACTTCGGTTATGCCAGGTATTGATAGGAATATAAAGTTCATAGTCGGTAGCGTTCCACGTTTGCGATAAAGAATCTTGCACACGCGTCCAAACACCAGGGCTGAGCGGTTCCTCTGCATGCGCGGTTGCAACCTGCAGAAACATGCTAATTACGATAAGCCAATATTTCAATACGTTTCCTACGTCTAGATTTAAGCTGTTGATACTAAAGATGTAACCAGCACTCTATCAATATTAGGAGTCTTTCAATGGCTGCCGGTTCCTTTTTACAACTGAATGCCAAGAAGTGATTAAGGCAGTCCAGCATAAAGCACCTTCTATCGCTATGGCACGGTTAAGCGTAAATTTCCGTTCGGCCTAAGCCTGTCTGGTTTAAAAGCTCAGCCTTGTCATTCCTACCCATAAGACATGACATCTGCAGAAATATTTTGCAGGTCTAATTAACGGCGACCTATCAGTAAACCTATCACCACACCAACACTTGCGGCTAATCCAATAGAACGCCATGGGTTTTCATGCACATAAACATCAGTCACTTTGGCGGCTGCTTTAGTTTTAGCAAGCATTTCATCTTGCGCATCTGCCAGTTTGGCTTTCGCTATATTGAGCGACTTTTCTGCTTTAGCACGTACCTCAGCTATTTTATCACCACTAGTATTTGCAGTAGCTTTCAGTAAGGCCTCTGCATCAAAAACCACGGATTTAAACTCATTGATGAGCTGATCTTTATTGAATTGATCATAAAATTTGGTCATACTTTTCTCCACTGATATCTAACGTTGATTGATGCTTTTCTAGATACATTTTTTAGTGCTTACTCCCATGACCCTTACCATTTTTCTGGTGCTTATCATCATGGGATTCTCTGTGGTTATCGTTGTAATCATAATACCCATCACCACGACTACGTTGTCGCTCTTGGTAACGTGGCGCGTATTCATGGTTGTACCAACTGTCCTGCACAAAGTAAACGCGCTCGCCACAGGCATTATATTTACGACAGTGTTTACTCCAGTTTTTAGCGTGGCCTGGGGGTACTCGTAAATAGATTGGTTCGCTTTCTATATAAACACGCTCCACTACCCTTGGTTGACGATAGATCACTCGTGGTTGTGGGTAAGGGTAATCTCCGATATCAATTCGACCGTAAAAGCCCGGTTGACCGATGCTGACTGAAACCCCGACATCCGCAGCTATTGCTGGAACATTAAGTAGTGAGGAAGCTACTGCCGCTACAAACAAAAAACGTTTCATATTAATCTCCCATTGAAATATTAGGTTTGACTTTTTGTTGTGCCTATATAGAAAATAAGGCACCCCACGACAAGGAGCGCGGCATTAACTGCACCTAAACTTACTGCCTTTCTGTCAGCATCTGCTTAAGGAGTCGTGAATTAGAATTGAAGGGATTAAAACAGACTTCTTTGTGTTATGTCATATTGATTCACAATAAGCTGGACTCGCATTACCATTAAATCAACAATTTCAATTCATATTCACTCACTTGATCAGCTTTATGTGCGAATACGCATAGATAAATACCTCTATTGATGTGCAAGTGAAATACGCGCACTACAGCGTTTTAGCTACAATAAAAAGTACTATCAAGCTTAGATACTACTCTTGTTTAGGCAATAGGTGCTAAGTGAATTGAAATCGAATCATCAATCATCCGTGGAGGCTACAATTTTATGAATACTTAAATCTGCCCCATCAAACTCTTCTTCTGCGCTCAAGCGGATACCGACCGATTTTTTAAGTACGCCATAAATAATAACGCCGCCAACCAGTGCGATACCAACACCTAACGCTGTTCCGATTAGCTGTGAGATGAGACTGACGCCCCCCATGCCACCAAGTGCTTTTGCCCCAAAAATACCAGCGGCAATTCCACCCCAAGCACCACACAAGCCATGCAATGGCCACACACCAAGTACGTCATCAATTTTCCAACGATTTTGTGTTAGTGTAAACGTCTTTACAAACAATATACCAGCGATCAATCCAGTCACTAACGCACCTAATGGATGCATAACATCCGACCCCGCGCAGACGGCTACTAACCCTGCAAGCGGGCCGTTATGTACAAATCCAGGGTCATTTTTACCCATGACTAACGCAGCTAATGTGCCGCCTACCAATGCCATGAGTGAGTTAACAGCCACTAGGCCAGAAATGCCTTGCACTGATTGTGCTGACATCACATTAAAGCCAAACCAACCGACAGTGAGTATCCATGCACCAAGTGCCAAAAATGGAATATTTGAGGGTGGATGAGCATGTAACCCTCCGTCCCTACTATAACGGCCTCTGCGAGCGCCTAATAAAAGCACAGCAGTTAATGCAATCCAGCCGCCCATCGCGTGCACCACAACCGAGCCGGCAAAATCATGAAAATTAGCGCCAAAACTAGCATATAACCAATCTTGCAAACCAAAGTGGTTATGCCAGGCAATGCCCTCAAAAAATGGATACACGAAACCTACCAATAAGAAGGTCGCCGCAAGTTGGGGGTTGAATTTAGCACGCTCGGCAATACCGCCAGAAATAATGGCAGGAATTGCCGCTGCAAAGGTGAGTAAGAAAAAAAACTTAACTAATTCAAAGCCATTTTTTGCCGCCAACGTTTCTGCACTACTAAAAAAGTTAACGCCATAGGCAATACTGTAGCCGATAAAAAAGTAAGCGACAGTCGAAACAGAAAAATCAACCATGATTTTAACCAAAGCATTGACTTGGTTTTTCTTACGCACGGTGCCTAATTCTAAAAAAGCAAAGCCCGCATGCATCGCCAGCACCATAATCGCGCCGATCAACACGAACAATGTATTGCTAGCTGAGATTGAAGCGTCCATTGATAATCCTCTAATTTTAAGAAATAAGGAAGTTAAGCAAAGATTGCGCCAATTACTAACTCATTGTTTTTTATAAATTATAAAAAATTAAAGGTTAAAAGATGCACCTTATTGATGCGCTGGTGCGTGCAATGCACCTTATTTGTGCAAATTAGTAGAGGTGTCTTATTTAAAGATAGGCAGAACCTAGAGTATAAAATTATCCGAGCCTTCTTTAAATACCATCTTTGCCGCTTCTGGGTTGCCAGACCAAAAATGATAAAACTCGCGCACGATTACTAAAAATAAGCGTCTATTTTGCTTGAGGTTAAAAAGTGGTAGCGTCAGATCAACCGCCGTGCGATAAGCCTTGTTATTTTTTTCTGGAGCGTTTCTTAAGCGTATCAGTATAATTTTGACCAGTTTAACGCGGGTTTCTACAACAGACTGCTCCGCACCCTCATGACGCAGTGCCTGCGCGTAAGCCTTTAGCGGCCAATTTTCAGAGGTGTCAAACTTCTCAGTGACTAAACTATCCGTTAATGCCTTTAAAGTTATTTGATCTGGCTTCCACTGTGCAGGGATAATATCAAAACCAGGGTTGATGTTCATAGCGGCTATCGCCTTAATATCCTTTAGCCAAAATGGATAAAACTCACGCGCTACCGTCAGGCTTTCATGCCAGTCATCCGTGGGAATAGTCTCCATCACATCTTCTATCACCGTACGATATTCACTACTGTCTCGTGTTTTACTAGTGAGACGGCTGCTTAATTGGTCTAAAAATAATGCGCGCTTATGCAATGTTGCACTAACAGCACCTTTTGCTTGCAGAAGTTTCAAATAAGCACTGATGGCTTCTTTTTCACGCATTTCATTCATTTTCCGTAATAATTGACCCTAATAACTTGAGATACTATCGGTAACAATTAGAATCTTTAGCTTACAATTCAATATAAAATAACTTTAGCATTGCTATCATTCAGGCGGTATTGTAACCCTAATGTATGAGGTTTTTGAATGACCGATGAACAAGCGCTTAATTATGTGCATAACGTTTTAAGTGATATGTAAATATTTGACCAAGCCTTGTTTATATAATTAACAAGGTCGCGTTGCGCCGACGCGATGAAGGAATTACGCTTACGATTCAATTTACATGGTAAGCATGCTGGTACTAGAACAGACGAATCAAAAACTGACAGCTTACCGTTGCATGAAGATGAGCCCACAAAAACTATGATTGAAAGTGAATAAATGGAATTAGCATTATTATTTATATTAATGGCGCTTGCTTGGTTTTGGCTCGATAGCCTTGATAAGCGTGAACGCGCTATTTTGCTAGGCACTGAACTGGCCGCTCGCTTTAATTTACAACTATTGGATCAAACCGTAGTGTGTAGCAAATTGTGGATGGGT
This sequence comes from Methylotenera sp., assembly GCA_030655015.1. Lineage (GTDB taxonomy): Bacteria > Pseudomonadota > Gammaproteobacteria > Burkholderiales > Methylophilaceae > Methylotenera. Next base: position 21,310 of record JAURWJ010000109.1, read on the forward strand.
AGAAATCAACGTGGTCACATGCAGTTGTTACGCACTTATGAATTTGATGTCAGCGCTAGCGGTGATGATCGTTTGCGTTGCCACTTAATGCTATTGGGCAACCAGCTAGGTTCGTGGCATATCCCACCTTACTTACAACCTATGGATTAAACCCTCATGGTTATCGGCCGCTTCGCGCCCTCACCTACTGGACCGCTCCATTTCGGCTCATTAGTAGCAGCCGTCGCAAGTTATCTTGAAGTTAAAACGCACCGAGGTCAATGGTTGTTGCGTATAGAGGATCTTGATAAACCACGTGAAATCAAAGGTGCAGCAGATAATATCTTACATAGCCTTGAGAAATTTGGGTTTGAATGGGACGGTGAAGTGCTGTACCAAAGCCAGCGTAACGATTTATACGCAGATGCTTTTAACTCACTAAAAAACAAACAGCTCATTTACCCTTGCACCTGCACACGTAAAGAGATTACCGACACTAGCAATCAATTTGGCATTGATGGCATTATCTACCCTGGAACCTGCTTAAGCCATCCACTTAAACCCAATGTGGCCAATGCCTGGCGTATTAAAACAAATACGCTTGAAATCGGTTTTGTCGATGCGATTCAAGGTGAAATCAAACAAACATTAAACCAAAATGTAGGCGACTTTATTTTAAAGCGTGCAGACGGCTTATTTACTTACCAATTAGCCGTTGTCGTAGATGATGCAGCGCAAGGTATCACACACATTGTGCGCGGTGCTGATTTGCTAGACTCCACACCTAGGCAAATTTACTTGCAACAATTATTAGGCTTTAGCACGCCTCGCTATGCCCATGTACCTGTGGCAAGTAATGCTGAAGGTGAAAAGCTAAGTAAACAAACGCTGGCTAGGCCCATAGAGGCTAGTGTAGCTAATCGTCACTTGTATGATGCTTTATGTTTTTTGGGACAAAAGCCACCTGCCACAATAAAAAGCGCCACATTAAATGAAATGTGGCGCTGGGCATTTTTATATTGGAACCTAGAAGCCGTCCCTAAAACCAGACAGATGCTGGCGGATCATTAAAACTTATAACTTGCACCAACCTCTACATTACGCTCAACACCAGGGAAAATACCATCCGGGTTGCGGCTAGCAATATATTTTTTATCCGTTAAATTGCGTACTGTACCGAACAAAGACAGGTGTTTATCAACATCGTAATAAGCGTTTAAATTAAATGTTGTATAACTAGATATTTCACCGAGCGTACCGATATCATTCTGCACACGTGTGTTCGCTGCATCTACATACTGACGTGAAACATGATAAGCACCCAGGCTTGTTCTAAAACTGCCTAATTTATAATTCAAATTCATATTGCTCGTTAATTTAGGTGCGTAAGGCAAACGGTTACCCTCTGGCCCAAGTGTGTCATTTTTAAACTCAGCCACAGCCACATAGGTTGCATTACCATCCATACTCCAACCATCACCAATTTCGTAACCTAGTCCTAGTTCAAGCCCTTGGTTTAAAGTTTTACCGCCGTTGGCTTTATCAACACCACCAGACAAACTTTGATTCACGATTTGATTATCAAAGTCCATATGAAACACTGTTGCTTCATAGGTTAATCGTTGCATTGCGCCGCGCAGACCAATCTCATAATTAGTTGAACGCTCCGCATCTAACTGCTGATCAACACCGCTTCCTGAAATGGCTGTCGCCACCATTGCTGGTGAAAAGCCCTTAAACGCGCCAGCAAATAATTGTGCTTCAGGCACCACTTGCCATGTAGCCCCAATACCTGGCATCACCTCAGTATTGTTCGTTTTACCTTTAACACCAGTTAATTCATTTTTACGTCTTTGATCATAAGACTCTACACGCAAGCCAGGCGTTACCGCCACCTTATCATTTAGCTCAAATCTATTTTGAGCGTACAAAGCAACGCCTTCTGCCTTTTGCGTTTCATCTGCAGTTAATGCACCAGATCTAGCATCTGGGTCAGTTTTAGAGCGGACTGTTTTATTGCTTAATGAGTCTGAATGCAAACGCACACCGATTTCAGTTTCATTTTTTATACCGAAACTATTGTGATTAATAAACAAACGAGAATCAACACCCGCCATCTCAAACTCACGGTTACGACCAGTCATACAATTGCTTGCACCCGTACAAGCAACAAAAGTGGTGCTATCTACAGTTCTAGCGGCAATATCACGACGCCAGTAATCACGATTCAAATTACTCCAGTACAGTAATGTATTCAACTTAACGCCATTGGCGATTTCCCACTCGTGGTTAATATCAAACGATTTACGATCCGTTAAGAAATAATCATTCGGTGCTGGGTTTTTAGTTGGGTTATTTTTATATTCATTTGGTCTCAAGCCCACATATGAAGTATTCACCTCATTATCATAATATGAAAACTTTGCGCTAATCCATTGGTTATCATTAATCTGCATTCCGCCTTTTGCAACGACATCATTTAAATCAAACTCATTATTTCTAAAGCCATCGCCACGCGATGTAATCACGCTGATACCTGCAACTGCCTCACCTGACGGGGAGGCACCGCCCGCATCCAAACCTAGCAATCTAAAACCATTACTGCCGACTCTTGTTGTTAACTTAACACCATCTTCCGGGTCTTTAGTTTTGTAATTGATGACACCGCCAATGGTTGTTGGGCCATAACGCAAACCTGCAGCACCTTTCAATACTTCAATACTTTGCATACGTTCAATGCGAGGGCTGTAGTAAGACTCATTTGCTAAAAATAAACCTGGGGCGACTGGCACACCATCTTCTAACACCAGTAATTTTTGACTTCGATTAGGATTTAACCCACGCATGCCAATATTAGGGATAAAACCAAACCCCTCTTCCTCTCGTATAACAATACCAGGTACCGATTTAAGTGCATCCTGAGTAGATAGTGGTTGCAAGAGCGCTAACTCTTCTTCCTTAATAATTGCCACTGAACCAGGTTGTTTAGCAATGGCTTGCTCACCAATACCAATCACATCAATACGCGGCAAGAGAATTTCTGTAGCCATTGCCGGTATCTGATAAAACAATAAAGAAGCGACTGCCAATGCAATTTGATTTGGCTTTAGTTCTAATTTAATTTTTGACATTACAACCCTTTTTAATTTAAAAATTTTCAATAATATGATTCTACATGATAATCATTATCGTTTACAAGTAATTTTTTATTGGGGTCATTTATGAATTGGTATCCAATGTTAAAATATAAACATGGAAAACAATCAAGACACATTACAACGCTTTGTATTTGAAAATACGCCAGTACGAGGCAATCTGGTTAATCTTACAACTACATTTCAACTTGCACTCAACAAACAATCATTGCCTGCAGGCTTGAGGCGCGCATTAGGTGAGCTGATGGCAGCAAGCGCCCTACTCACAGCCACGCTTAAAATGAACGGTTCTCTAGTTTTGCAAATTCAAAGCAAGGGTTTATTAAAGCTATTGGTTGTTGAATGCAATTCAGATTTTGGCATACGCGCCACGGCAAAATGGACGGGAGAGGTTAATGACCAGCAAAGTTTGTTTGATCTCATTGAACACGGCCAGTTTATGATTACATTAGATCCTAAAGATGGCGGCCAAGCGTATCAAGGTATTGTGCCGTTAGAAGGCGATAATATTAGCGCAATACTCGAAAATTACATGTTGCGTTCAGAGCAAATAGACACCAGAATTTGGTTATGTTGTGATGGAAACTCAGCTGCTGGGATGTTGCTACAAAAGCTACCAGACACCATGAATCAGGAAACACAAAGCCAGGAACACTCAGACCATGACTTAGATATCTGGAACCGCGTTGGTCACTTAGCCAGCACGATTACCGATGATGAGCTGCTGAATTTACCCACTGAAACTTTGCTTAAGCGATTATTTCACGAAGAAGACATTCGTCTGTTTGATGCTAGTCATACTGCGTTTTTTTGCAGTTGCTCACGTGAAAGCGTAGCCAATATGTTGCGGATGTTGGGTAATGACGAACTCAACAGCATTATTGAAGAACAAGGTAAAATTGAAGTGAACTGTGATTTTTGCAATACGCACTACAAATTTGACAAAATAGATGCGGCACAATTGCTCGTCGCTGAAGTCACAGCGCCAAGCAGTGCTAAGATACATTAATTACACAAGTATTTTTTGATGCTGATTATTTGCACAAATACGGCAAATACTCAGCTGCAACGTTGGTTTTATTTTCACCCTTTACCGTCATCTTTTCAGGCGCTTTGGCATTACCGCACACCCAAGTCACCGGCACGATTTGCGACTCTTCAATCACCGCAGGACGTATTGAAAGCACTTTATCCTTAATTTGCGGATGTGCTTTATTGCCAAAAGTCATGTGAATTGCACCACTCTCAACCAGTACGGAACGCACAAAATTACTGACGATTTTGTCATCACTAGGCAACCCTGCCTCGGCATTGTCGGCCAGTAAAGTTTTTGATGTTGCCCAACCTGCCGCAATGGGTGCCTTAGCGATATCGGTTAAGGGCATCGCCGCTACAATCTGCTCTTTAATAATGCGATGCATGCTTGAAGGGATCGCAATCATTGCCAAAATACCCAATATCGCGACGACCACCATCATCTCTATTACCGTAAAACCTTGTTCAAGGTGTTTAGATTTCACGTATGGTTGTATCAGGGTAAATTGCATGTCTAGTCCTACATTTTCATCTTAAAGATATTTGACGCATGCGCTCAAACAAACAAACCGCAGTTGCCGCACCCGCGTTTAAAGATTCAACTGAACCCAGCGAAGTTTCTGCCATCGGGATAGTGATACGCTTGGTTGCAGCCGCAATCGTTTGATTACGCAACCCGGCGCCTTCATTACCAATCACAAAAGCGGTAGGCTGCGATAAGTCTTGTGCATAAAGTGACTCACCAACCATCGTGGTTGCGTAACTACACCCCTGAAAATTTTGCAATTCCGCTATTAAATCCGCACGTTCCACAATCGGCAATACAAACTGCGCGCCCTGCCCGCCACGCAATGCCTTGGGTGACCATGCATCGGTGCAACTAGTGCTCAAATAAGCTACTTCAACGCCAGATGCTGCCGCGGTACGTAACATGCTGCCAATATTACCCGGGTCTTGAATATCTTCTAACATTAAGACAAATGAAGGATTCTGTGGAATAGGTAATTGCGGTATTTTTACCAAGGCCAAAATGCCAGTGGCGTTGGCAACAGGTGTGAGTTCGGCAAACATCAGGGTAGGCAACATCACGGTAGAGACATCCACCAGACTTTGGATTAAACCTGTCGCTTCCACACTGCTTTTACCTTCAGGAATGATGATCAACTCAATCCCAGCAACATCAGGCGCACCAAAAGTTGCCATATAAGACTCAATTAAATGCACACCATCTAACAAGGTTTTACCCTCACTGCGCCGCTCGCGTGCATTATCTGCAAACTTCTTGAGTTGCTTAAAAACTGGATTGTCACGTGAAACGATGTGCTTAAAAGACATATAACGATTGTTTACAATTTAAAGCGTTAGTTTAACTGAAACTAGCTTATGAGCGCATAAGGATTACAGTAAATTAGCAAGGCAGTTATTGATGTGTCCCGATGATATTTGAAGTCAGAACGGAAGTTGATACTTCGTCGAGTCACATCAATAAGTCACTCGATTGGTTAAACCTGACAATTAATTAAACGTGTTGACAATCAATTTAGTTTGGGAACCGTTCTAATGCAAAACAGCCCCCAAACATAACCCTATTACCTAAAACTCTTCCCAGTCGCCGTCATTTGAACCAGACTTTGCAGATAGTTTTAATGGCTTAACAGGCTCCAGTTTTGCTACCTTACTCGATAAACTTCCTCCCGGATGCCTCATTGGGCTGCTGGGTGCACGTTTATCTTGATTGCCAACAACTTCGAGCTTAAACACGCTGATAACATCAGTTAAGGCATTAGCTTGATCTACCAATGATTCAGCTGCCGCTGCCGCTTGCTCTACCAATGCAGCATTCTGCTGAGTGACCTCATCCATACTGGTCACAGCGGTGTTAACCTGATCAATGCCCACACTTTGCTCCACAGAGGCCGCAGCAATTTCACTAATAATATCTGCAACGCGCTTGACCGAAGTCACTACTTCATCCATGGTCTTACCCGCATTCTCAACCTGTTTTGTGCCTTCAGTAGTTTTAGCTACAGAATCAGTGATAAGTTCTTTGATTTCTTTAGCCGCACTGGCTGAGCGCTGCGCAAGGTTACGCACCTCACCTGCTACCACAGCAAAACCGCGGCCTTGCTCACCCGCACGTGCGGCTTCAACCGCAGCATTGAGCGCAAGAATATTGGTCTGGAAAGCAATGCCGTCAATGACACTGATAATATCTTCTATCTTGCGCGCACTTTCATTAATGGCACTCATGGTGCTAACCACCCCAGAGACGACCTCACCGCCTTTGACGGCAACCCCTGAGGCCGCCACTGCCAGTTGATTCGCCTGCTTGGCATTCTCTGCATTCTGTTTTACTGTAGATGCCAGCTCCTCCATGCTGGCTGCCGTTTCTTCCAGGCTGGAAGCTTGCTGTTCCGTACGGCTTGAAAGGTCAGTGTTGCCAGATGAGATTTCGCCTGCAGCGGTATTGATGGTTTCTACCGCCTCTTTTACGGCTATAATCGGTGCGACGATAGTTTCCAGGGTTGCATTGACACCCTCCACCACTTTACGGAAATCTCCCTGGTGTCGTGTTGCATCAGCACGCGTAGTGACACGTCCTTCACTGGCTGCATCTGCCAGCATATTTGCATCATTTACCAGCGCATTAACCGCATCAATACACTGATTGAGGTTGTTTTTAATGGTGTTAAAGTCACCGTAATAGCTATCTGTAATTTTTACGGGGATGTCGCCATTGGAAATACGCTCCACATATTCAGCAGCCACGTTAAGGGGGCCAATCACATCATCCAGCGTACTGTTGACACCATCAACCACTTTACGGAAGTCGCCATGATGCTTGCTGGCATCAGCGCGGGTTGAGAGCAACCCTTTCTTGGCTGCATCAGCCAACATAGAAGCATCCGTCACCAATAGAGTTACCGCATCAATACACTGATTAAGGTTGTTCTTGATAGTGTTAAAGTCGCCATTGTAGGTATCAGTAATTTTAGACGGGATATTACCTTTTGAAATATCATCCACATATTTGGCTGCAACATTCAGCGGGTTGATAACGGCATCGAGGCAACTGTTAACGCCAACAACTACCTTACGGAAATCGCCTTGATATTTGCTCGCATCGGCACGGGTAGCAAGACGGCCTTCGATGGCTGCTTTTTCAAGATTCACAGCTTCTTCCACCATATTGTTCACAGCATCAATACACTGGTTCAGGTTATTTTTAATCGTGTTGAAATCTCCGTTATAACTGTCGGTGATTTTGTCAGGAATGTCGCCCTTGGAGATACGTTCTACGTAGTTAGCAGCCACATTAAGTGGGCCGATAACAGAATCCAGGGTGGCGTTTACGCCTTCTACCACCTTGCGGTAATCGCCTTTATGTTGTGTTGCATCAGCGCGTGTTGACAAGCGTCCTGACACTGCGGCCTGTGCTAACACGCCAGCATCAGCTACCAGCAACTTGATAGCGTCCTGCATGGCAACCATGGCTGCCATAGCACTACTGCGATCGTCAGCTGCAAGTGATACGGCAAAGTTTAAATCGCCAGCAGCAATACGGGCAGCGGCTTTGTTAATCTGGTCAGGTTCGCCGCCTAGCGCACTAGAGATAGAACGCGTCATAGAAAATCCGATCCAGATCAGAATCACGATAGCCCCGCCAAGCGCGCAAAACGAAATCAAGCGCGTGTTTTCATAGCGTGTAACAGCGATATTATATTCTTCTTGTGCTATATCAAATTGTAATTTGCTTAACGCATTTATATCGGGACCAGCTTCTGCAAATAGTCTGCGCGCTTGGTCTGCGTATCTTTTAGTTGCAATATGGTTTCCTGCCCGCATTGTGGCCACAGCTGGTTTTAATGCGTCATGGACAAACTTGCCACGACTCTCTGCAAACTTTTCTGCCAATTTTTTTTCTTCTGGCGTTAAGTAGGTTGCCATGTACGTTTTCCACAACTCACCGATAGTAACAATATTATGCTCAATAGCGTCAGCTGCTCTAGTAGCAGCCCCTGGATCCATAACCAGCACCATATCCTCCCCAATACCACCAATACTTACTTCGCTGAGTGCAGTTCTTAATAACGCTCGGCTCTCCACCATGAGGTTAGATATTTTATCTAAATCACCTGTAGGTAACATTCGGTCTTCATAAACGGTTTTAAGGCTGTCTTTGGAGGCTGATAGCCCGTAAAGGCCAAGCCCGGTTAGCATTGCCGCCACTAAAACTGCCAAACCAATAATGCCAAATAAACGTTGCCCTATAGTTAGTGCTTTCATCGCTCAATCCTTCTGTTGAAAATTAGTTTATATTTAAATACTTATTAGAAACATGCCCTAACAACATGCGTAATATCTTGATTAATGCACGACCACATCATCAATCAAAACCATTTCTTGACTGCTCATCAACTGCTCAATATCCACCAGAATCAGCATCTGCGACTCCACTGTGGCTAAACCCACGATGTACTTAGTATCAATGCTGGTGACTAATGCCGGCACTTCACGAATCTGCTCTTCCTTTAGCGCTGTTACGTCCGAAACACCATCAACTACAATGCCAATTACACGGTCACTTAGGTTCAGAATAATCACTACGGTAAACTCGTTGTATTCCACCTTACTGAGATGAAACTTGATGCGTAGATCTACAATCGGCACAATCTTGCCGCGTAAATTAACCACGCCTTTGATGAAGTCTGGTGTATTGGCGATTTGTGTAACAGCGTCATAGCCACGGATCTCCTGCACTTTTAAAATCTCCAACCCGTATTCTTCAGTACCTAATATAAAGGTGAGATATTCGCCTGCCGCGCTTTTTTCCTTAGTATTGATTGTGCTGATGGCAGCACCTGTATTCAGATTCATATTGCATCCTCTTTCATCTATCATTAAATTTAGTTTTCATTAGTTGAGTGATCTATTTTTATAAACTTGCTAATGAGTTTTTCAAACTCCGCCAACAGAACCGGCTTGCCAAACAAATAGCCCTGGAAAGTAAAACAGCCCTGACGTTCAAGGCAATCACGTTGCGCCTCGGTTTCTACACCTTCGGCAATCACATTAAAACCAAAATTATTAGCCATGCCGATAATGGTCTGCGTAATGATGGCATCACTATGATTAGTATCGATTTCGCGCACAAAGCTCTGGTCAATTTTCAGCTGGTTAATTGGTAGCTTTTTCAGATAACTTAATGAAGAATACCCCGTGCCAAAGTCGTCTATTGAGAAGTGAATCCCAAGTAGCTTCAGCGCCTCCATCTTTTCAATAGTGTCGGCAACATCCTTCAGCACTAAACTTTCTGTGAGTTCGATTTTAAGCAGTGTCGCCTTGGCACCGGTTTCTTCCAGCACCCTGCACACCTGCTCAACAAAATCAGATTGGCCAAACTGCCGCGCACTTACATTAACAGCAAGAATCAAATGTTGAGTGAGTGGATTTGCTTCCCATGTTTTGAGCTGCATACAGGCGGTAACCAGCACCCAGAGACCAATCGGAATAATCAAGCCAGATTCTTCAGCCAGTGGAATAAACTCAGCCGGAGACACCAATCCACGTTGTGGATGCTGCCACCGCAGCAACACCTCTGCACCTAGCACTTTACTTTCGCGATCAATCTGCACGACTTGAACCTGGAAATACAGCCTGAGTTGATCTTTAGGCAAGGCCTGATGCAGCTCAGCTAATATAGTCTGACGTCGTTCAAGTGACGCATGCACTTCCGGATCAAAAAAACTCATGGTATTGCGGCCCGCAGATTTAGCCTGATACATGGCTATATCTGCACGTTTTAGCATTTCTTCACTCGAAGCCATAGGTATGGTAAACAAACTGATGCCAATGCTGAGCGTGCAATGCAGTTCTTCTCCGGCAACCAAGAGAGGTTGACTGCTAATATCGAGTATTTTTTTGCTTAATGCTTCTGCTTGCAAAGCGGCCTGATTGGCATCCTTACTCAAAATCTCCAGCATGATGACAAATTCATCACCGCCCAGCCGCGCCACGGTATCGCCTTCACGCACGCAGGATTTTAAACGCTTTGCCACCTCTATCAGCAACAGGTCGCCAATGGCGTGCCCTCTGGTATCATTAATAAACTTAAAATTATCAAGATCGATCATGAACACTGCGCCGTGGTGCAGGCTACGTGCACTATTATGTAAAGCGATATCCATGTGATCTCGAAGTAGCCTGCGATTTGGCAGATCCGTCAGCGGGTCGTAGTAGGCAAGACGGTAAATGGCCTCTTTGGCCTCTTTATGTTCACTCAGGTCAGTAAAAGTGCCAATGTAATTATGAACTTTCCCGTCAGGCCCAGTCACGGCGGTGATGGTCAGCCACTTGAGGTAGATCTGGCCATTCTTGCGCCGATCCCAAATCTCGCCCTGCCAGAATTTCTTTTCTGCTAAAGCTTTCCACATCGCCTGATAAAAGGCTTTGTCATGGCGACCAGACTTCAACATCGCTGTGGTTTTACCAATGGCCTCCTCTGTGCTATACCCTGTCATTCGCGTAAAGGCACCATTGATGCGCAAGATACGGTTATTGGCATCAGAAATCACAATCGCCTCTTGCGATTCTATCGCCGCATCGGCAACACGCAAATCACGCTCAGCCAATTTTCGGTCAGTGATGTCGCGACCCATAATAACAATACCTTTACGCGTACCATCTTCATTGAATGTTGGCTTCTTGCGCACCTCATACTCACGCACATTGCCTGCGGCATCAATGGTGCGTTCTTCAAACACCAGTAGCTGCCCCGCATTCCAGGTGGCTTCATCATCCGCAAAGCACTTTATATGTATTGATTGCATGTCGGGGCGCTCGGCAGCAAGCTCTTTATCCGTCTTACCTTGCCAGTCAAATCCATGTAGCTGAAAAAGCGCTTTGGCAGCCTCGTTAGTAATGAGCCAGCGCCCTGCGCCATCTTTGAGAAAAATCGCGTCAGGAATTGCCTCAATCAGGCAAGTGAATTCCTCATCCAACACGGCGGGGAATTCGTAAATTTGCCTCATCATGACTTTCTCACTTTCGCATCAACCATGTCAGCAGGTTGATTGACTTGACTTGACTTGACTTGACTTGACTAAGAAACTGACGCGCAAAAATGCATATGCGCATCATCAGCAATGAGATGAACAAAAAATAGCAAATGGCTAAGCCAAAGGGAGTATCAGAAAAATTATCAAGCGACCCAAACATTTATGCACCTTCCTGTGCAGGGAAAACCATCGTTTCTTTCCGTAGTTGGCGTAAAAACCACTTGCGAGAAATTAAACGAGGCATGTTCGGGGCCTCAGAGACTTGGTGCCAAGGTCAGGGGCACCAAAGTTGAACTTAAATATTACACTTAATTACTGATATCTTTACAAAATAATTTCTTACAACATATACAAAAATAGCTTACACACGTTGTGTATCGGCAGCAATTTAACAATCTTTAGGGTAACTTTATAAAATCAATTCAATTAGAGACCTTTGCGCGAAACCTAAAATGATCTAAATTCCAATAAAAACACGCACATTCGTCATTCCCGCGTAACCGTAAAGGTCATCCCCATAGAATATATGCGCTAAAGCGCATTATTCATACGAGATAGGCGGGAATCCAGCTAACTGGTTGATTTTACTAGATTTCCGCCTGCGCGGGAATGACGGCCGAAGGGTGCTTTTAATAAAAATAGCTATATTTATCACTTCATGCAAAAGTCTCAATTACGTAAAAAAAATATAGTTTTATCCGCCATTCCCAAGATTTAAAATCTCGCGTGAGCTCACAATTCTCATGGCAAGATCTACCAGTTTAATGTGCTGGCTGCGGGCAGTCTTACGTAGCAACTCCATTGCCTCAGCCCGCCCAATGTTGCGTTGGTCCATAATGATTCCCACAGCCACGCAAATTGAGCGGTCAGCATCCAGCGCCGTTTGTAATTGCTGTTTGTCTCCCCGCAAACCCTGAAAGTCATGAGACCGAGATAACGCAGTCTCAATCGCTGGAATCAGCTGCGTAATATCTACCGGCTTGACCATGTAACCCATCGCCCCTGATTGCGTGGCCTGTTTAATAATTTCCTGTTCACTGTGCGCTGTTAACAAAATGAACGGAATATGATGCAGCTCTTCCAGCCGCTTGGTTAATTCCAGCCCATTGCGGCCTGGCATACGTATGTCCAATAGAACCAAGTCAGGTCGTTCGTTATTTTCGAGCCATACTTCCGCCTCATCCACTGACTCTACAGAGCTGACCAGATAACCTGCTCTAACAAGCCCGCTAGTCAGTGTGGATATAATCAGGCGATCATCTTCCACCAACAGCAGGTGTCGTATAGCGGGCGTGAGCTCAAGATTAGCGTTCTGTTGCGGCGTCATAATGTTTCCATTTCTTCTTGTTCCAATGTAATGATGGGCGGTGCCAGTTCCAACTGGACAATCACATTGCCATCCTGTTGCTTCCAAGACAGCGTCGCGGACTTTCGTGGTAATAACGATGCTACCAGTTGTAGCCCTGCACCGGTAGTGGGCAAATGAGGAAAATCGAAATCTGGCGGTAGCTG
>JAURWJ010000120.1 GCA_030655015.1 Methylotenera sp.
AAACCGCCGCAAGTTGATTACAATTTTTATGTTGATGACGGCATCGTCAGCATTATCGGGCGTCATCGTGGCTCGCCTATGGATAAACTGGTGGCAGAGTTAATGATTGAAGCGAACAATCAATGGGGTGCATTATTGGCAGCACATGAAGTGCCCGGATTGTATCGTGCACAAATGGGTGGCAAAGTGTATATGACGACTAAAGCTGAGCCGCATCAGGGTTTAGGTGTGGCGCAGTACGCATGGAGTACATCGCCCTTACGCCGCGCGGTTGATTTAATTAACCAACGGCAAATAATAAGCGTGGTGCAGAATATAGCGCCTGCATATTTACCTAATAGCGATGCGCTTACCACCCATCTGCGTAACTTTGAACTCACTTACAAAGCTTATAGTGAGTTCCAAATCCGGATGGAGCGCTATTGGTGCTTACAGTATTTAATTCAAGAGAACGTGCAGGAAATTCACGCTACAGTATGGCGTGAAAATTTGGTACGTTTAGACAACTTGCCTTATATGACTAAAGTATATGGTTTGCCGGAACTTAAAACGGGTACGCGCGTAAGTTTGCAAGTGCAAGAAGTCGATACGCTGATGATGGATTTGCGCACTAAATTTACGCATGTGCTTGAAAATGAACCAGCTACCGTTGATTTGACCATTGCGGATGATGAAAATGAAGCGGAGGCTGCATAATGTTTCGTGTTGCTAAAAGCTTATTACGTGGCTTTAATCATCCGAGTGCAGCCAATGATACGGTAGATGTGAGTGAAGTTAACGGTGTACGTGCGCTACACTTGGGCTCAGCCACGGTGCAAAGTGCGATGCGCATTAGAGATCCGTTCGCATTAGAACTTACTTATACACGTGCAATCATGAGTTTTTTATTATTTCATACCAGTGTCAGGCAAATGCTGACTATTGGCTTGGGTGGTGGCTCCGTGGCTAAGTACGTGTATGCGCATTGTCCTGAAATTGTAAGTAAAGTGATTGAAATTAACCCGAGTATTATTCAGGTAGCACGTAACCAGTTTCAGGTACCTGAAAATGACGCGCGACTTGAAGTGATTGAAGCGGATGGTTTAATCTACTTGGCAGAGCATAGCGACGAAGCCGATGTTTTACTGATTGATGCTTTTGACCGCAATGGCATCCCGCCCAATTTTTGCAGCCAGGATTTTTTTGACCAGTGCGCGACGACATTAAAGTACGATGGCGTATTCGTGATTAACTTATGGGGCAGTGATAAAAACTTTGATGTTTATTTGCAGCGTATTGAGCAGAGTTTTGATGGGCGCGTGCTGATATTGCCAACAGGAAAACCGGGTAATATTGCCGTATTTGGCTTAAAGCGTGGGTTTGCAGATTTACGTTTAAATAGCTTGCGCGAGCGTGCAAAAATGCTTGAAAAAACACATAAAATTGAATTTTTGCAGTTTATAGAGAAACTTGCAGAACATAACCAGAGCACTAACAACCGAATTTACATGAAAAGCGATCATTAATTTATGGCACTTAATAGTACCCAAGCCCCTAATCGATATTTTGCAACCTGCCCGCGTGGCCTAGAGCAACTGCTGGCGGATGAGCTTCAGCAAATCGGCGCTAAATCTATCAAGTCTACTGATGGCGGCGTCAGTTTTGATGGCGATTGGGCGGTATGCTATGCCGCTAACTTACATTCACGCATGGCTACACGTATTATGTGGCAAGTAGGACGCGGTAAATATCTGAATGAAGAAGATTTATTTGATGCTGCCTATAAAATGAATTGGCCGCAATGGTTTGATGTGAAGCATGACTTTATGGTTAAAGTCACCGGTGTTAAATGTCCGTTAAAAAGCCTAGAGTTTGCCACGCTAAAAATTAAAGATGCAGTGTGTGATAAGTTCAGGCAAGCTGTTGGCAGCCGCCCGTATATTGACACTAAAACTCCAGCAGTACGTATTCACGCTTATTTAACGGCAGATGAATATCAATATTATGTGGATACCTCTGGTGCGGCACTTTATCAGCGCGGTAACCGCGGGGCGAGTATTGAAGCGCCATTACGTGAAAATTTAGCAGCGGGAATCTTGAAGCTATCAGGCTGGCGGGTGGGTGAGCCTTTGTTAGACCCAATGTGCGGAAGCGGTACTTTCTTATTAGAAGCCGCTATGCTGGCGCTAGACATGGCACCGGGTCTTAACCGAGATTTTGGTTTTGAAAAACTGAAAACATTTGAATCAGACACTTGGAAGAAAATAAAAAATCAGGCTTTAAGCAAAGTTAAAAAAGTCACTTTTCAAAAAATATATGGTTCAGATATTGATTTACGTGCAGTGCGCGTAACTAAGCAGAACTTAGAGGTGGCGGGGCTGTTAGAGGCTGTGCAAGTGTCACATGTTGATATCGTGAATGTTGTTCCACCAGCCGATCACGGCGTATTAGTTGCTAATCCACCCTACGGCGTGCGTATTGGTGACAATGAGGAATTGAGCTTGCTCTATCCCAAAATAGGCGAAGCTTTAAAGCGTAAGTTTGCAGGCTGGAACACTTATTTTCTGACCAATGATTTGACCATGCCTAAGTTAATGCGCCTAACGCCAAGTAAACGCACGCCATTATTCAATGGCGCACTAGAGTGCCGTTTGTTTGAAATTAAAATGGTGGCAGGTTCAAATCGTAAAGATAAACCAGACGCTTAAGGAGGCAGCATGGCGGACTCATTGAATGCGCTAAAAGCCAGAGTAAACAATTTTGTTGCCGAGCGAGATTGGGCGCAATTCCACTCACCTAAAAACCTCGCCATGGCCATGATTGTAGAAGCGGGCGAGGTAGTAGAGCATTTTCAATGGATGACAGAGCAGGAAAGCCGCAATTTAGATGCACAAACTAAAGAGCAGGTAGGGCAAGAGTTATCTGATACTTTAGTCTATTTGCTACGTATTGCAGAAGTCTGCGGTATTGATTTAATTGAAGCTGCGAATAAAAAAATAGACCTAAACGCGCAAAAATACCCAGTAGAAAAATGTAAGGGTAGCAACGCTAAATATACGAGATATTAATTTTTTGGTACCACAGGCACTTCGATCACTACCAAATGTAAGCGACTAAAGCAGCACATTGGTGCGATAACTTGTAGAGTCGTATCGCTAAATTAAGGAGCAGACATGGCTGATATTCATTCCCCTGTTACAGATTTACTGCAATCTAAGAACATTGCGTTTGAAATGATTGAAATCCCACTGAGCGAGAACAGTAAACCTATTCTTGATTTAGAAGCGTTGTTATCAGCCAAAGGCTTAGACCCAACTTCCGTAGTGCGTAGCGTGGTATTTAAAGCAGATTCTGGCAAATATACCTTGTTGGCTGTCGCTAGTGGTGGTCGTGCCGATTGGGGCGTGCTACGCAAGCATTTAGACGAACGTAAATTACGCATGGCAGAGTATGAAGAAGTCCCCGAAGCCACAGGTTATGTGGTGGGTGCGGTACCGCCGATTGCGTTGCCAGAAACTGTGCATGTATTGGTAGATAAAAGTGTACGCAATTACGAAACAGTGGTAATCGGCAGCGGCGTATTGGGGTATGCCATAGCACTTAAAGGGCAAGACTTGTTGGCTTTATTGGTAGGGGCGGATGAAGGCGAGTTTGTGAAGGTTTAAGCTGGTTAATTTATTGAGCGTATTTACAGCGTAATCAGCTTAATTGCTTTAGTTACTATTTACACAAAGTTCAGGACGCCTTTATTGATGGAGTCTTTGGCAAGTCAGCATTTATCACTCACTAGTATCAAACTAAAAAGCCCAGCAGATTAATCTGCTGGGCTTTGGTCATTCAAGTATAAAACTTATAAAACAGCTAAAGCTGCATCGTAGTTAGGCTCGTTAGCAATTTCAGCCACTAACTCGCTGTGTAATACATGATTGTTTTCATCTAACACCACAACAGCGCGTGCTGTAAGGCCAGCTAAGCTGCTGTCTGTCATAAATACGCCGTAGTCTGTTGCAAATTTTGCGGTGTCGCGGAATGTAGAAAGCGTGACTACGTTTTCAATGCCTTCTGCACCGCAAAAACGGCTTTGTGCGAAAGGTAAGTCGGCAGAAATACATAATACAACGGTGTTAGCTACGCTGCCCGCCTTTTGATTAAACGTACGTACAGACGTTGCGCAGGTTGGGGTGTCGATACTTGGAAAAATGTTTAATACTTTGCGCTTGCCAGAGAAAGCGTCAAGTGAAACTAATTCACGTTTTGCATTAGCGAGTACAAAGTCGGGGGCGGTTTGGCCTGCTTGTGGTAGGTTGCCACCAACGTTAACTGAGTTGCCTTTTAGGGTCACGGTTGCCATGCTAAATTCTCCTTGTGTATATAAGGAGCTAACTCTATCGTTTATAGGCAAAGCAATCAACCCTAACTAGAGTGTGGATAAGGCTTGAGCTTATACGCATTAAATTTTACTTTAGGGTTGATGTTTGTTTAATTATGTATGGAAGTTAAGCGAGTAGATCTTCACTTAAATAGCCAATGGTCATGGTTTGGTTGTGCAATACGCTGTCGTTAGTATCTGGGCGCGGTGCGAATTCACCGTATGAGTAGAAGCCAGTAATCGCAGTTTGGTTACCTAAAATCTGTTGAACCAGTTTAACTTCGTCTGCAACCAGTTCAGCCATCACCCCTTTACGACCCACACAACTGACGCATATCGCCAAGCCAGATTGGTTTACATTGGCATTGTTTGCAACTAAATGCGCGGCATCACCAGCACCTTCTACCAATCTATCATGGGTTGCCTGGCAAAAGCGAACTGTCTCGCCTTCATCAACGTTGCCAGCAAATGTGAGGCTGTTATTTTTTGGATCAATGGCCAATAGCGTGCGAATTTTTTCAATATCACGTTTACCTTCTTCAATGATGGCAAAAGGAAATTTCAAGCCACTTCCCGGTAAATCTTTTGCTGAATGTGCGCCAATATACAAGTTATACAATGGAAGGGCTGGCTTGCCGTCTAGTTCCATTACCACGTTTTTTTCAGATTTCGTGACTTTTCGAGGTGGTCCGTATGGCTTCCAACCTCGACCAACACCTGTTGTTGCTACTAAGTTTTCACCATACAAACCCACAGCAATCACCAAGCCGGTAGACACGGTATCGTTGAAAAGTTGTACGGTTTTGCTAAAGCCAAAGCCGTCACCTGCCATGCCACCCATGACAGGTATTTCACCGAATACACTCTTAAAACCTTCAAGTAGCTCAGAGCCATTAACATTCAAGCCGTCTGAATAAACAAGTACAGCTTTCAAACTGTCTGATTGTAATTGGCGCGCCAAACCCACTGCGGTTTCAAAGGAGTTTTGCATTCCCGTCATTTTTGTATGTGTTACGCGTTGGATGGTTTTTTCCCACATAATTGCGGTTATTTGTAAGCTATCATCAAAAACCCCAGACGCTGTAATCTCACCTGAAGTAGAGCAACCAATAATCTGCGCTGTTGGATAACGTTCTTTTAGAATGTTGGTAAGCTTGGATTCACCGAAGCGTTTTACCGACCCAAAAACCAAAACTAAGTTGGCTGTAGGTAATGGTGAAGTGCTTGCTAAGTCTTTTAGCGTCATTTTAGCTGTTAATGATTCTTGCCTAATTATCATGCTAACCCCTTGGATTATTGCGTAAAACAATAAGCTTTAATTGATTTTTATATAAAATTGTAAACAAATGTAACTTTTATTATAGAATACCCTTACGGGTGATAGGAATAAATATATTATTATTTCGGTAATAAACAATTCAGTATAAAAAATAAATAGTATTGCTTATTAAGCCCGACTGTATATAAAATGAAACGCGATGCGTGTTTTTTTAAGTGATTTTGTGCGACGGTTACAAATTAAACATAAGGAGCTTGCTGGTGAGCCAGGAAAAGCCAAGTCAAGAAACTTTTAACCAGAAAAAGCTGACCATGGATCAATTATCCAAGGTCAAGGTAATGGTGATTGATGACAGTAATACTATCCGCCGTAGTGCCGAGATTTTTCTTAAAGCTTCTGGTTGTCAGGTGATTCTTGCAGAAGATGGCTTTGATGCATTAGCAAAAATATCGAATGAACATCCTGATTTGATTTTTGTGGATATCATGATGCCAAGGCTGGATGGGTATCAAACCTGTTCGCTGATTAAAAGAAACGCACGTTATAAAACAACCCCTGTCATTATGCTTTCTAGTAAGGACGGACTGTTTGACCGCGCACGTGGGCGTATGGTCGGCTCAGATCAATACCTTACAAAACCCTTCACCCAAGAAACGCTGCTAGATGCAGTGCAAATTTATGCTGCACACAGCAAAGCCAACCAACAAGAGGTAGAGTAAAGATGGCCATACAAACTATTTTAGTCGTAGATGATTCTGCAACAGATCGTTTTTTTCTCACTGAGTTATTGGAAACCGCAGGGTATGAGGTAACAGGTGCTGAAAGTGGTGAAGAGTGTTTAGCTAAGGTGAATTCAAGCCCGCCAGACTTGGTATTATGTGATGTGGTCATGCCCGGATTAACCGGCTTTCAGGTAACACGTACCCTTACAAAAAATGCGGCTACCTCTCACATCCCAGTGATCCTTTGTACAGGAAAATCGCAAGCAACGGATTTAGCTTGGGCATTGAAGATGGGTGCAAAAGCTTGTGTCACTAAGCCGGTAGTTAGCGCAGAGTTGTTAGCGTTGATTAAAAATTTAGAATGAATTTGAGTATTCTTTACGCATTTAGTTTTAGTTGATATCCATAGCTTTACCAATCAATTTAGCTTCACTAATAAAGTTGATTCACCAATATAAATTTTCGGGCTGATTAAATAATCGTGGCAAAAACTTCAAATTTACGTGAATTCCAAGAGGCGATACTGTTAAGGTTGAAAGAGGCGACTCAACTTGGTAGCGCTGAGTCAACGTCACGTTTAGGCGTAACGTCAGGCGACAAAAGATTTTTAATCAATTTAACTGAAGTCAAAGAGGTATTGCCAGTACCACCTTATCAGCAGGTTCCTCTCACTAAGTCATGGTTTTTGGGGGTTGCTAACATTCGTGGTAATTTGTATAGCATTTCAGATTTAGCGCAGTTTATAGGCATGCCGCCTACGCGTAAGTCAGTTAATAATCGTATTGTATTATTAAGTACTGAAACCACAGCGCAGGTTGCCCTAGTGGTTGAGAGTTTGGTCGGTTTACGCAGTGTCGATGCGATGCAGCCTAAACCGCATTACGATGAATTGGGTCGTTTATTTAGCAAGCAAGTATTTGTTGATGATGATGGGAATGAGTGGTTTGAACTTGATGTAGAAGCGCTAGTGCAAAATAAAGACTTTATTCAGCCTAATACTTAATAAAAGTTTCGGTAGTTACGGACTTGTTTTTCAGTTGGATTGATGCGGTTTAAGTGGTATTGAAAACGTTTTTTTAAAGCATAATAAATCTAGGAATTGGGGTTAAACATGGCATTAAATTTTGCGGCTATCAAAAGTCTTCCGCCACAAATTGGTGATTTCTTTAAGCACTTTAAAAGCAAATTATCTGATTTAGTTCCTGCCAACAAAGGCCCCTCAGATTCAGGTGGCTTAGGCGCAGGGTATCGCCAGCTTTTTCTACAAATTGTGGCATTTATTTTGTTTGCGTTATTGAGCTTCTGGGTGATTAACCAAGTGCGCGTCAATGGTCCTATTTATAATGTTTTGGATGCATACGAGAAGCTAACCGCTGATACAAATCCACCGCCTATGTTCCCTTTAGATGCGTTTGCGTCATATAACGAGGCGTACGTGGCTTCCACTAGTTTTAACAATCTTAAGCGAGATAGTGCTTTGGCTAATGCGGCAAAAAGTGAAGCGATGTTTAAAGAGCGCTCAGAGTACTGGCGTAAAAATTTGAACAATGAAAAGCTGTCAGCTTCATTAGAAGACGTGATCAAAGCAGGTGAGAATTTTTTTGAAGTGGCAAATAAGCGTTATATTCCCGCTTTGCCATTGGGTACGGTTGCAGCATCTGCGCCTTTGCTGGATTTGACCGCAGCATTTGAGTTATCCAAACAGGCGGGTAATGTATTTACATTGCAAATTGCTAAAGAAAATAAGGCGCTGATTGAATCACAAGCTCAGTTTATTCAACTGGTGTTGTTTGGGTTGATGGTGTTGGGTTTGGTGTTGCTGGCTTTGATGTATTTTTACGGTAAAAAACAAACAGCACAGTCCATTATCTTAACCAATCAATTGGCTCAAGAAGGGCAAGAAAACCAAGAAGCCGTTTTGCAGTTGCTTGATGAAATGGGGGACTTGGCGGATGGTGACCTTACCGTTAAAGCAGAAGTGCGCGACAATATTGCGGGTGCGATTGCTGACTCTATTAATTATACGATTGATAGCTTGAGAGACTTGGTTGTAGAGATTAACCGCGCGACGGAGCAGGTGACTTCAGCAACCTCAGTGGCACAAGATACTTCTGAGCAACTGTTAAGTGCTGCGGAAACACAAGCAACACAAATTACACAAACGACCGATGCTGTTAATGATATGACGCGTTCAATTTTGCAGGTATCCAGCAATGCGGCTCAGGCTTCTCAGGTGGCGCAGCGTTCGTTAGAAGCGGCTATTCAAGGTTCGCAAGCGGTGCAAAACACAATTTCCGGGATGAACGAGATTCGTACGCAGATTCAAGAAACCTCAAAACGTATTAAACGTTTGGGTGAAAGCTCACAAGAAATTAGTGAAATTGTGGAATTGATTTCAGATATTACCGAACAAACCAACATTCTTGCGTTGAATGCGGCTATCCAAGCGGCATCTGCCGGTGAAGCTGGGCGTGGATTTACGGTGGTTGCTGAGGAGGTTCAGCGTCTGGCGGAACGTTCATCTGAGGCGACCAAACAGATTAGTGCGATTGTGAAAACCATTCAAACCGATACGCACGGCGCGGTGGCTGCGATGGAGAAAAGTACCGAGGGTGTAGTTGAGGGTGCGCGTGTTGCTGATGCCTCGGGCCAGGCGATGACCGAGATTGAGGCGGTTTCGACAAACTTGGCGCATTTGATTCAATCTATCTCAACCGCGACAAACGCTCAAACAGAGTCTGCGACAACGGTTGCCAACAATATGCAGATGATTCAGGAAATTACCACGCAAACGACACAAGGTACCAAATTAACAGCAGATTCTGTTGGGCAGCTCACCTCTCTGGCTGAGGAGCTACGTGATTCAGTGGCTGGTTTTAAACTCTAATTATTGTGTTTAATCATCGTGTTTTTACATTATTGTGACGTGTTTAACTTGTAGCGTAGAGCAGAAAAATTCCATGAAAAAATCGTATATTAAAATGGGAATGCAGAATGCCTGAAGCATTTGATACTGGCCCATTATCTTGGGTTAAAGATGAAATTGATCAGTCACTAAAAAAAGTGCAAGCCAGCTTTAAAGAAGTGAATGACAACCCAAGTGAGTTTGCATCTTTACGCTTTACCATTGCACATTTATACCAGGTGAGCGGTGCGCTTGATATGGTGGGGTTGGAAGGTTGCAAGCGTTATTGCTCAGAAATTGAAAAACTGACTAATAAGTTGGAAAAACAACTGATTCCAGTGAGCCAGTCAGTCATGGCACATCTAGTGCATGCCGTCGATACATTGTCACAGTATTTACAAGATTTGTTAAACGGTATGCCAGATATACCTACTAGGTTGTATGCGAGTTTAAAACCATTAGTTGAGTTGCAGGGCGAAGCGCTTGAACAAAGTGAATTGTTCTTTCCTGACACTGATAATAGTGCACCTAAAGACTTACCTACAAACCCCATTGCTGAGTCTGCTATTCCTATTTTCGTTTCAGATCAAAGGGTCTCTTTTCAAAAATCTTTGTTAGATTGGCTGCGAACAAAAAACTCTGACGCTTTAAATAATATGCGCGAAGCCCTGTTTAAAGTGCAGCAAGTGCAACATAAAAATGTACAGAAAACACTCTGGTGGGCTGCCACTGCATTTACTGATGCGCTAGCGCAAGAAAAAGTGAGCGCCAGTACCGGGGCTAAAAAACTTTGCAGTAAGCTAGATCGTCAATTACACAACATGTCGCTTGGTGAGTCTAAGGCGCCCACCCAGTTACTGCGTGATTTACTCTATTACGTCGCTATTAGTGATCGAAGTAGCGACACTATTGCTCAGGTTAAAGATGTGTTCGAACTGGATGACGTGCTGCCTATCCATGCTGCCACAGGCGAAGGCAGTGCTACGTCAACCAACGCTGAGCGAGCCGTATTAGCACAATTAAGTGCGGACTTACCCAGCTTGAAGGATTTATGGTCTAGCATTAGTGTGCGCGATGTTGATGCCAACGGCGCGGATATGGCTGCATTTGTTAGCAAGCTTGAGCATATTATTAGCACCGTGCAACAAAATGTAAGCAATCAGCATGTCGTCAACCTATTTAATGCAATACATGCAACAGCGCAGGCATTGCAAGCGGATCAAAGCAAGTTTAATGAGATTTCATTGATTGAAATTGCCGCTTCATTAAACCTGCTTGAGCATAGTTGCGATCATTATCAACAACTTGATGCTGAAATGCATCAAAAAATCAACACCCAAACCTCTCGACTGCAATCAATTGTTGATGGTGTTCAATTAGTCTCGGCAGCGGATGCTTTCGCTTCTAGCAAGCTTGATACTGGTGTGATTTATGCCGTTGCTAAGCAAATTATTGAAGCCTTAAGTCTGTCAGAAAAAGCGCTGGATGCATTTTTTAGACACCCAGCCGATACCCGCGTGTTAGATGATGCATCTAAACCTTTACAGGAGGTGACAGCTGCATTTGATATGTTAGAAATGCCTGTGCCTAAATCAATCGCACAGTTAAGTTTGGCTTTCGTTGATCACTTTAAAAGCGATCAGTCTCAAAATCAGTCTAACGAAGCGGGTAACGCCAGTTTTGAGCTGGTAGCTGAGAGTTTAAGTATGTTAGGTCTTTATGCCGAAGAGCTTCCTAATATACGCGCAGAATCGGAACGCGCATTATCCAGTGCCTTGCAACGTTTAGCGTCTGGTGCGCATGAATATGGTTTAACCGTCGCTGCTGAAAATAATGCGTTAGCTCAGGTTGAACCACAAGTAGAAAAATTTGTTATTGATGCAGGTGCTAATGTGGTGTCGATTTTTGCAGCGCACAAACCTGTAGCGCCACTTTTAAATAAAGTGATTGATCAAGCATTGGACACTGAACTTCAGGATATATTTCTAACTGAGGTTGAAGAGGTCTTAGCGACGTTAGCACAAAACCTGCAAACATTACGCGTGAATGCAACCGACTCAGATGCGTTGACTGAAGTCCGTCGTGCTTACCATACACTTAAAGGCAGTGGGCGTACCGTTGGCTTGGTCGGTATGGGCGAAGTGGCATGGGCGGTCGAGGATTTACTGAATTTAGTGATAGAGCATAAAGCATTTCCAACACCTGCTATTTTGGCTTTTGTTGAAAAAGTAAGCGCTGAATTCTCAGCATGGGTGGCTGAGCTACACCAAAATCAAAAGGTCATATTGAACCCTGGGCCCTTCCAAACGCAGGCTGCTGAACTGGCAGCTGAGTTTGAACGTGGCTTAGCAGCGGCTAAGCCAAAACCGCAAAAAGAAGAAGTCCTGATAGGCGGTACCCGTAAATTAAGTCGTGCGTTTTTTAATATATTCTTGGGTGAAGCACAGCAACATTTGCAGGCTTTGGTCGAAGCACATCAAGCTTTAGTCGTTGATTCCATTGACTTACCAACGGCTGAAAGCTGTAGAGCTGCCCATACTTTAGGGAGTAATGCGCTGACCGCTGGATTTAAACCGATAGGTGACTTAGCACGAGCGTTAGAGCACTGGCTTGATGAGCATAACAGCACTTGGACCACGCAACATATCGCATTGTATGGCAACGTGGTAAAGGCGCTTGCAGACGGCTTAGAAAAAGCAAAAGCGCTTAAAAACCCTAAATCAACACGCGCACTGATTATTGCCCTTGGTGCCTCAACCGTTGCGATGCAGGAGGCGGCTACGCTACAAGCCGCCGCCGACGTGCTGGAAGTGCAAAAAGCTGAAAAATCAGCTAAAAAATCAAAGAGCAAAGCGAATAAGGCAAAATCTGCTGCTAATGCGGAACAAGACGCGTCAGCGGTGGATGTTAAAGTTGCCGCGTCTGTTGAACAAAACCAACCCTCTGCTGAATCTGTTTTAGCAGCAGAGCAGGCTTCACAGCAGCAGGCACAATTACGTAAAGATGCTGGCGTGAATGAAGAGCTTTTGGCATTGTTTGTTGAAGAAGCGCGCGAGTTGGTGCCACAAATAGGCAAAGACTTACGTGGCTGGCGCACTAATCCACAAGAGTTAGAGTATTCAGACTCTCTGCAACGTGCGCTACATACGCTTAAAGGTAGTGCGCGTATGGCGGGACAAGCCATCATTGGTGATAGCGTGCACGGCATGGAAGATCAAGTGATTCATGCGCTTAGGCATAAAGTGACTTCTGATGATTTTGATGAGATGTTTGTCGAGTTTGACCGTATTGGGTATATGCTTGAAGGCATTATCGGCGGTGAAAAAGCCGAGGTGCCAAGTGCAGAACTGGCGTCAAAAGTCACTGCGCCAACCCGTCAAGCTGAACGTAAAACACAATTTTTGCGTATGCGTGCGGATGTCCTTGATAGGCTCATCAACGAAGCCGGTGAGGTGTCTATCATGCGTTCTCGAATGGATCGGGAAATGCAGAATTTCAAGCAATCATCTACAGATTTAACGGATAGTATCAGTAGGTTACGTACTTATTTACGTGAGTTGGAACTTGAAGCAGAAACGCAACTGCAATCTCGCATGAGCTTGCTGCAAGAAGCTAACGAGACATTTGACCCGTTGGAATTTGACAGATTTACGCGCTTGCAAGAACTGACCCGCATGATGGCCGAGAGCGTTAACGATGTGGCGACGATTCAGCATGGGCTTTTGCTTAACCTTGATCAAACCGATGCGGCGTTGCAGCAACAGAATCGCATGAATCGTGAGTTACAACAGGGTTTAATGGGCGTACGTATGTTGCCTTTTGCAACGATTGCAGAGCGCTTGCAACGCCTCGTGCGGCAAACGGCTAGAGAGCTTAATAAACGTGTAGAAATGACCATTGAAGGTGAAAGCGTTGAGCTAGATCGTGGTGTGTTGGATAAGATGGGCGCGCCCCTAGAGCACTTGTTGCGCAATGCGGTTGCGCATGGTCTTGAATCAGCTGAAGAGCGCGCTAAATTAGGAAAACCTGAAATTGGTCATATCAAGTTAAAAGTAAGTTTGGAAAATGACGAAATCACACTGGTTATTACTGATGATGGCGCAGGGGTGGATTTAGCTAAAGTTAAACAAAAAGGCATTGAAAAAGGGATTTTTACCCCGGATCAAGAGGTGACTGATCAGGCATTGATGACTGTTATTTTTGAACCGGGCTTTTCAACGGCAGATACTATTTCGCAAATTGCGGGTCGTGGTGTTGGTTTGGATGCAGTGCGTAGTGATATTGCTACGTTAGGCGGTCGTATTGATGTTAGCAATGCATCGGGTTTAGGGGCGATGTTTAATATTTACCTGCCTGTGACGCTATCTGTCGCGCAGGTGGTATTGGCGCGCGCAGGTAACAAAGTATTTGCAATTCCATCTGTCATGGTGGAGCAAGTGCAAAAGCTCAAACCCAATGATTTAACCAGTGCTTATTTAGCACATCAAATTGATTGGGCGGGGCGTGAATACCCGCTGCACTTTTTATCAAAATTGATAGGCGATGCGGATCATATTGCACAGTCACATAGCTATACGCCAGTAGTTTTATTGCGCAGTGGTGCTTATCGCACAGCGCTACATGTTGATGAAATTATCGGCAACCAAGAGGTGGTGATGAAGCCAATGGGAACGCAGTTAGCCCATGTCCCCGGCATGATTGGCGCCACCGTGATGGGTGACGGTGCAATTATTCTGGTGATCAACCCTGTATTATTAGCTAATCGTGAAGCGCTATCTGTGGGGGCGATTAAAGTGACGACCATAGCACCCGTGGTTGAGCAGTTGAAAAAAGTAGCCTTGGTGGTAGATGATTCACTCACCATGCGCAAAGTGCTTTCACGCGTGCTGGAGCGTGAGGATTTTGAAGTAGTGACCGCTAATGATGGGATGGATGCTATTCAAAAATTGCAAGAAATTTCACCCGATATTATTCTGACCGATATTGAAATGCCGCGTATGGATGGCTTTGAGTTCTCACGCTACGTACGTGACAATCAGGCAACGTCAAAAACACCACTTATTATTATCAGCTCACGTACCGCAGAAAAACATCGCAAGGTTGCCTCTGAGTTAGGGGTTAACGCTTTCTTGGGTAAGCCTGTGCAAGATGATGAATTGATTGCGCAAGTAAACGCCTTGCTTCACTAGTCAAAGTAGCAGACGTGAATCACGATGTCTGCTACATTAATTTTCTACTTTTTGCCCTATCTTCACCTTCATTAGCAACGCGCAATAAGGTAAAATTTGCCTTATGCTAGAAACCAGTCCATCACCCTTAGATTTACCTCAAACACCTCTCAAATTTGTACACCTGCGTTGCCATAGTGAGTACTCCATTGTGGATGGTATTGTGCGGATTGATGACTACGTCAAGCAGGCAATTAGTGACCAAATGCCGGCACTGGCACTCACTGATCTGAGCAATCTGTTTGGCGCCATCAAATTTTATAAAGCGGCACGTAGTAATGGTTTGAAACCTATTATCGGCTGCGATATCTGGTTAGAAAACAGCCTTA
Organism: Methylotenera sp.; assembly: GCA_030655015.1. Lineage (GTDB taxonomy): Bacteria > Pseudomonadota > Gammaproteobacteria > Burkholderiales > Methylophilaceae > Methylotenera. The sequence goes on from JAURWJ010000120.1 coordinate 14,812, forward strand.
ATCGTGAGCAGCCTTCACGACTGCTCTTGCTATGTCAGTCACATGCTGGGTATTTGTTACTTTGTCAGTTGTTAAGCCGTGCCTATTTGAGCAACCAGTATCGTGGCCGCGCGGAGTTTAAACGTGAATGGTTTGTTGAGGGTGGCACAGAAGGTCTATTACTGTTATCGGGTGCGATGGCAGGTGATGTTGGTCAGGCGTGTTTACAAGGCAATCAAGACCTGGCGCTTAAACTGGCGGCCGAATGGCACAGTTTATTCCCGGGACGTTATTATTTGGAAGTGCAGCGCATTGCCGCTGCTGGCCAGAATGCAAATAACGAAGAAGATTATGTTCATCACGCACGTTCGATAGCGAGCCAACTGGATTTGCCTATCGTTGCAACGCACCCCATACAATTTATTACGCCCGATGATTTTAGAGCGCATGAGGCGCGCACCTGTATTTCAGAAGGTTATGTGCTGGCAGACACGCGCCGACCAAAAAATTTCACCGCTGAGCAGTACTTTAAAACGCAGGCTCAAATTGCAACATTGTTTGCGGATATGCCAGAAGCGCTTGCTAACAGCGTAGAAATTGCCAAGCGCTGTAATCTCAGTTTAACGTTAGGTAAAAACTATTTACCTAACTTTCCAACACCCAATAATGAAGGCTTAAACGACTATTTAGTCACAGAAGCAAGGCGTGGTTTAGCTAAGCGCTTGGCGGTGTTGTATCCCGATGAAAACATACGTGCCAATAAACAAGCACAATACGATGCACGGTTAGATTTTGAAACCAATGTGATCAATCAAATGGGTTTTGCTGGTTATTTTTTGATTGTGGCTGACTTTATTAACTGGGCTAAGAATAACGGCGTGCCAGTGGGGCCTGGACGTGGCTCTGGTGCAGGGTCAGTGGTGGCTTACAGCTTAGGCATTACGGATTTAGATCCGCTTGAATACAACTTGCTGTTTGAGCGCTTTTTAAATCCAGACCGTGTTTCTATGCCCGACTTTGATATTGACTTTTGCCAAGAAGGGCGCGATCGCGTCATTGATTATGTCAAACAAAAATATGGCTTAGATGCTGTTTCACAAATTGCCACTTTCGGTACCATGGCGGCCAAAGCAGTGATCCGTGACGTTGGTCGCGTGTTGGATTTACCGTTTCACTTTGTCGATGGCATCAGTAAGCTTATTCCTCTAGAGCTGGGCATTACGTTATCGGATGCCTTGGTTAAAGAGCCGCAATTGGCTGAACGGCGCGAGAATGAAGAGGAGCTGCGTGAGCTGCTAGAGCTTGCTTTAAGGTTAGAAGGCTTGGTGCGCAATATTGGCATGCATGCCGGTGGTGTGCTGATTTCACCAGGTAAGATCTCTGATTTCTCTCCCGTGTATTGCCAAGCCGATGGTGCGAGCTTGGTGAGTCAATATGATAAAGATGACGTTGAAGCCGTAGGTTTGGTGAAGTTTGACTTTTTAGGCTTACGCACACTCACTATTTTAGAATTAGCACTAAACAATGCGAATAAGCAGCGCGCGACTGAGAGTTTGCCGCCATTATCGTTTGAAACGTTCCCGCTCAACGATAAAGCAACATTCCAGTTGTTAAAAACAGCGAATACTACCGCAGTGTTTCAGCTTGAGTCCAAGGGCATGAAAGACATGCTCAAGCAAGCGCTACCAGATTGTTTTGAAGATATTATCGCGTTGGTAGCTTTGTATCGTCCAGGTCCGATGGATTTGATTCCAGATTTTTGCCGCCGCAAACATGGTAAACAGCGCGTGGAATATCCACATCCGCTCACGGAGCCGATTCTGAAAGAGACTTATGGTATTGCGGTGTACCAAGAGCAGGTGATGCAGATTGCGCAAGTGGTGGCGGGTTACAGCCTAGGCGGTGCGGATTTGCTCCGTCGCGCCATGGGTAAAAAGAAGCAAGAGGAAATGGACGCGCAGCGTAAAACGTTTACCGAAGGCGCAGTAAAAAACAATATGACAGAGCGTCAAGCGACTGAGTTGTTTGATTTGCTGGAAAAATTTGCGGGCTATGGTTTTAATAAATCTCACGCTGCGGCCTATGCGCTGGTGGCGTATCAAACCGCTTATTTAAAGGCGCATTACCCGGCAGCATTTTTGGCGTCCACCATGTCGGCCGATATGAACAACACGGACAGTGTGCATATTTTTTATGATGAATGTGCGCCTATTCAGGAAGAAGTGTTACCGCCCGATCTGAACCAACGCGAAATGAAATTTACGCCCATCAATAAAAACCAAATGCTGTACGGCTTGGGTGCAGTAAAAGGCACTGGACAAGCCGCGATTGAGATTATTTTACAAGCACGCAGGCAAGATGGCCCCTTTACCAGTTTGTTTGATTTTTGCAGCCGCTTGGATTTACGCAAAGTGAATCGTCGCGTCATTGAATCACTGATTAGGGCAGGGGCTTTTGATCAGTTGGAACCGAATCGCTACGCTTTGTTAGCCGGTGTAAGTTTAGCCATTAGCGCGGCAGAGCAAGCCAGTGCTAATAGCAATCAAAATAGTCTGTTTGGTGAAGCCTCTGATAATGCGGTACATGTGTTGCCGAGCGTTGCTGCATGGCCTGAGCAACAGCGATTACAAGAAGAAAAAGCTGCCTTGGGTTTTTATTTTAGCGGTCATCCTTATTGGTCGTATCAAAAAGATTTAAGCAATTTTATTAGCACCACGCTGGCAAATTTAACGCCCAAAGAACAGCCGCAACTACTCGCCGGGATCGTTTCCGGGGTGCGCATCCGCATGACAGCACGTGGTAAAATGGCGATTGTAGGGCTTGATGATGGCACCACAAGAATTGAAGTGGTGGTGGGAAATGAGTTACTTAATCAGAACCAACAATTATTAAAAGATGATCAGTTGGTGATTGTAGAGGGTCGCGTTAGCAATGATGAGTTTTCAGGTGGCGTGCGTGTCAATGCAAGAAAATTACATGATTTATCCAGCCTGAGAAACAGCCGTGCCAGCTTTTTAAAAATATCATGTAACGGTCAAGCCGATGCAGTGAAATTAAAATCGCTATTAAAACCCTATTGCATTAGTGCATCACAAGAGCAACGCGGTTGTGCGGTTAAAGTCGAGTATCACAACAAAACCAGTAAGGTTGAACTAATGTTGGGTAATGACTGGCGCGTGGATTTGCATGAAGAATTGATTGCAGGCTTAACTGAATGGTTGAGTCAAAGTAATGTAAAAATCCTATATAATTAAACATTCCACGACGCATTCAAACTAATACTGCGTTGTACCAGATGGGTATTCTGACTTTCTATGCGCCAAAGCGCATGAAAGGTCGTAATCGGGTCTTGCCATACTGTTTTTACTGTCTGCAACCCTCCGCCTTGTTTTAATTTGAATGCGGCGTGGAGTGATACTTTTTTAGAATAAGCTTTGATTATTGAGTTAAGCACATGAAAATAAGTTACTTAGATTTTGAACAACCCATTGCGGAACTTGAAAACCAAATTGAAGGGTTGCAAGCTGCGCATGATGCCAATGAGGCTTTAGATGTTTCTAAAGAGTTGGCTGCGCTAGAAAGAAAAAACAAAAAACTGTCTGAAGATATTTATGGCAAGTTAAGTGCTTGGCAGATATCTCAGCTGGCACGTCACCCACAGCGCCCTTACACGCTAGATTATATTCAAGGCATGTTTACAGACTTTGAAGAGCTGCATGGCGATCGCGCCTATGCAGATGACCCTGCAATTGTCGGTGGGCTGGCAAGGTTTGAAGGGCAGCCAGTGATGGTGATTGGACACCAAAAGGGACGTGATGTAAAAGAGCGCCAATATCGCAACTTTGGTATGCCGCGTCCTGAAGGCTATCGCAAAGCCTTGCGCTTGTTCCGATTAGCTGAAAAATTCAATATCCCGATTATCACACTCATCGATACCCCGGGTGCTTATCCTGGTATTGGTGCTGAAGAACGTGGACAATCAGAAGCCATTGCACGCAATTTATACGTGATGGCTGAGTTAAAAACACCAATCATCGGCGTGATTATTGGTGAAGGCGGCTCAGGCGGCGCGTTAGCACTCGGCGTGGTTGATCAATTATTGATGTTGCAATATGGCACTTACTCCGTCATCTCTCCCGAAGGCTGTGCTTCAATTTTGTACAAGAGCGCAGATAAAGCCTCGGTGGCAGCAGAGTCGCTGGCTATTACGGCTGATCGACTCAAAGCAATGGGGTTAATCGATAAGATTATTACAGAACCATTGGGAGGCGCACATCGTTCACCAGAAGATGTGATGAAAACGTTACGTAGCGCACTAAAAGATGAATTAATACGCTTAAAAGCCAAGTCAATCAAGTCACTATTAGTGACGCGCTACGAGCGTTTAATGAGCTATGGAAAATTCAAAGAAGTTGCTGAAAAATAGCGCTTCAGCCAGAAGGGCTGACAAGATTGCCAAGCAAGTTCAGTCAAGTCAGCCCGACGCCAAATTAAAGCACGCTTTAGTCTCTAAGCTTCATTCTTTCCTTACTCAGCACTTATCGTCACAACCTAAACTGTTGTTGGCTTTAAGTGGTGGCTTAGATTCCTGTGTTTTATTACACCTGTTAGCAGAAGTTAAACACACTTTCCCTTTTGAATTACAAGCAATGCATGTGCATCATGGGTTAAGTCCTCATGCCGATACATGGACATTGCTTTGTGCAAAAACTTGTGAATCTCTTAATGTGCCATTGCAGGTAGTCTATGTAAATGTTGATAAGTCTAGTAAGCTGGGTGTTGAGGCTGCTGCGCGCCATTTACGTTACCAAGCACTTTTTAATCATAAATTTGGAGATGTATTGCCAGATTATGTAGTGACAGCCCACCATGAGGATGATCAGGCGGAAACGCTGTTGTTGCAGCTGTTGCGTGGCGCTGGCGTAAAAGGATTATCCAGCATGGCTGCATTAGACGAAACACGACGGCTATTGCGCCCATTGTTGGATGTGCCAAGACAAAAACTTCATGATTACGCTGTGCAGCATCAGATTGAATGGTGCGATGATGAAAGTAATGAAAACACACAATATGAGCGTAATTTTATACGTCATGAGGTGATGCCAGTGTTGGAATCTCGCTATCAAAGCGTGAAATCAGTACTTGCCAGAACCGCCTCACATTTAGCTGAAGC
>JAURWJ010000123.1 GCA_030655015.1 Methylotenera sp.
GCTAATACTTTAACCCCGGCAATTTCAATGGCTTGCGTTGCTAAATCATCACCTTGTGACGAGGCTAATTTACCTTTAATTGCGGCAATTTCACGCTCTAAGCGGCGTACTTGGTCGAGTAAACTGTTGACGCGTGTAGGCACTTCTGTGGGCAATACTTTTAATGTGCCAGCTACCCCACCCAATGTAGTTTCCATGGTTTGCATATAACGCAGTGCATTTTGTCCTGTCACGGCTTCTACACGGCGCACACCTGACGCGACACCGCCTTCTGCGGTGATCGTAAATAATCCAATATCACCAGTACGACTTACATGTGTGCCGCCACATAACTCGCGACTTGAACCAATATCCAATACGCGAACTTCGTCGCCATATTTTTCGCCAAATAGCATCATTGCACCTGTTTTTTGGGCAGACTCAATATCCATCACTCGCGCTTCTGTAGCAACGTTAGTCAGAATTTCGACATTCACAATCGCTTCAACTCGACGAATTTCATCGTTTGTCATCGGTGCGTTATGCACGAAGTCAAAACGTGTTTTATCAGCATCTACCAACGAGCCTTTTTGTTGAACATGTTCACCTAATACTTCACGCAGGGCTTTATGCATCAAGTGGGTAGCAGAGTGATTGCGCATGGTGTTGGTGCGAGAGGTTAAATCTACATTCGCTTTTAAAGTGTCGCCCACTTTAAGTGTGCCTGTTTTTAAAATGCCATGATGGCCAAATACGGTAGCTTGAATTTTTTGAGTGTCTTCAACTGCGAAAATGCCGTTGTCACTTTTTAGTATGCCGCTATCACCAATTTGTCCACCAGACTCTGCATAGAATGGCGTAGCATCAAGTACCACAATGCCTTGCTCGCCTTCAGAGAGTTGATCTACTGCAGTACACTCTTTATAAAGTGCCAATACGTTAGCGGTGGTTTCTAATGTCTCGTAGCCCTTGAAATCAGTACTAGCGCCGTTGTATTCAAGGTTAACAGCCATTTTGAACTTACCGGCAGCGCGTGCTTGTTCTTTTTGGTGTGTCATGGCGGCATCGAATGCGCTGCTATCCACGGTAACATTGCGCTCGCGGCAGATGTCTGCTGTTAAATCGAGCGGAAAGCCAAAAGTATCATGTAGTTTAAAGGCTAAGTCCCCGTTGAATGTTGAGTTTCTGGCTTTGTCCATAGCGGCAAGCTCGGACTCTAAAATCGCCATGCCATTTTCAATGGTTTCAAAAAAGCGGTCTTCTTCCTGTTTGAGCGTATTGGTAATACGTGTTTGCTCTGTTTTAAGTTCTGGGTAGGCGTCACCCATTTCGCGCACTAAATCGGCGACTATTTTATGGAAGAAAGCGGCACGTGTGCCGAGCTTATATCCATGACGAATGGCGCGACGAATAATGCGGCGTAGCACATAGCCACGACCTTCGTTGCCTGGAATCACGCCATCGGCGATTAAGAATGAGCAGGCGCGGATGTGGTCAGCCAGTACCTTTAGTGAAGGGCTGGTTAAATCTGTGGTTTTAGTTTCGCGCGCGGCGGCGGCAATTAAGCCCTGGAATATATCTATTTCGTAATTGGCGTGTACGTGTTGCAACACGGCAGAAATACGTTCTAAACCCATGCCAGTATCGACGCTAGGTTTAGGTAACGGATGCATCACACCCGCTTCATCGCGGTTGTATTGCATGAACACGTTGTTCCAGATTTCAATGAAACGGTCGCCGTCTTCATCTGCACTGCCTGGCGGCCCTCCAAAATGGTGGTCGCCGTGGTCGTAAAAAATCTCAGTACATGGCCCACACGGCCCAGTGTCACCCATCATCCAAAAGTTGTCAGATGCGTAACGTGCCCCTTTGTTATCGCCGATGCGAATGATGCGCGCTGCAGGCACGCCGATGGTGTTGTGCCAAATGTCGTAAGCTTCGTCATCATCGGCATACACGGTGACGGTGAGTTTGTCTTTCGGGAGTTTGAAAACTTCTGTGAGTAACTCCCATGCGTAAGTAATCGCATCTTGTTTAAAGTAATCGCCAAAACTAAAGTTACCCAACATTTCAAAAAAAGTATGATGACGTGCGGTGTAGCCTACATTTTCAAGGTCATTATGTTTGCCGCCGGCACGCACACATTTTTGGCTAGAGGTGGCGCGAGTGTAGGGGCGCTTATCAAAGCCTAAAAATACGTCTTTGAATTGGTTCATGCCTGCGTTGGTGAATAGCAAAGTAGGGTCGCCATGAGGCACAAGTGAGCTGGACGCCACGATTTGATGACCTTTGGAGGCGAAGTAATCTAAAAATGCCTGACGAATTTCGTTGCTACTTGGCTTGTTGCTTAGTGTAATGGTCATATATTCAAATAATTTATTTTTGTAAAAGCGCAATTTATTGCGCGAATTGCACACGAGCCTAGCATCGCTTTCGCACAATCAGAGAAAACTGATAACCAACACTAAGCCGGTAAACTGGCAAGTACTAATAATAAATTGCGTGCCTACTGGTTATCTTCGTCTTGGGTGCTATTCAATACTTTTTTAATTACATCAAAACCAAATCCTCGGCTTTGTAAAAACCGCGCCTGCTTTGCCCAATCTTCACGGCTCATAGGGCTTGTTTTATATTTTTTGCGACAGACTTCACGCGCATTGTTTAATTCAGTTACTTTTACTTCAGCTATTGCGCTGGTAATCAAATCATCTGCCACGCCTTTTTCGCGCAATTCATTCGCTACTCTTGCGCTGCCAAATTTCGTTTTACGGGCATGTACTAACATTTCGGTAAAACGCGCGTCAGACAACCAGCCACGCGCTTTAAAATCATCTAAAATCGCAGCAATCTGTTCAGTTGCCGTGCTTTCTTCCGTTTCTTCGGCATAGGTTTTAAGCTTTTGCGCGAGTTCAAAATATGAATACTCACGCTTGCCAAGGTAATCCAGCGCTCGTTGCCGTAAACTTTTTGGTTGAAATTCTATTTAATTACACCTTTTGGTTACATCTGGGATACTAATGACTCTAAAACCAAAACTTATTATTTCTTACGTTCCCTGAGCCGACCAAGATCTTTCGGCAGGCTCAGATAAAGCGTGACGATCAATCTTCTTCTGCGCGCACTACTGGCATCGCTTCCGCTAATGCTTTCATATTGGCGCGAATTTTTGCGTCAATCTCGTTAGCAATGGCTGGATGCGCTTTCAGGTATTCGCGTGAGTTATCTTTACCTTGGCCAATTTTTTCACCATTGTAGCTATACCAAGCACCGGCTTTTTCTACAAATTTTGCATTCACACCAAGTTCAATAATCTCACCTTCGCGTGAAATGCCTTCGCCATACAAAATATCAAATTCTGCCTGTTTGAACGGAGGCGCTACTTTGTTTTTAATGACTTTTACGCGCGTTTCAGAACCGATGACTTCATCACCTTTTTTAATCGCGCCAGTACGACGAATATCTAAGCGTACGGAAGCGTAAAATTTTAATGCGTTACCACCTGTGGTGGTTTCTGGGCTACCAAACATCACGCCGATTTTCATGCGGATTTGGTTAATAAAAATCACCAACGTATTGGTGCGTTTGATGTTGCCTGTCAGTTTACGCAAGGCTTGGCTCATTAAACGGGCTTGCAAGCCCATGTGTGAATCGCCCATTTCACCTTCAATTTCAGCGCGTGGCGTCAATGCTGCCACCGAGTCAACCACCACAATATCTACAGAGCCTGAACGCACTAACATATCCACAATTTCAAGTGCTTGCTCGCCCGTATCCGGTTGTGAGATGAGCAAATCAGGCACATTTACGCCTAATTTTGCGGCGTATTGCGGGTCTAGCGCATGCTCGGCATCAATAAATGCAGCAACACCACCCATTTTTTGCATTTGTGCGATAACAGAAAGTGTTAGCGTGGTTTTACCTGATGATTCAGGCCCGTAAATTTCCACCACACGACCGCGCGGCAAACCGCCTATGCCCAGCGCAATATCAAGACCTAACGAACCAGTAGAAACTGCTTGAATGTCTTCGCCAATACTGCCATCACCCATACGCATGATAGAGCCCTTGCCAAACTGTTTTTCAATCTGCGCGAGAGCTGCGGCAAGTGCTTTGCTTTTGTTATCATCCATTGGTTTTTACCTTTATTTTGAAGTGCTTAAAATAGCTGTCAATTATTCCATAATTTGCGGTTTAACGTAAGCATTGCAGGGATTTAATCAGCAGGTATTTCTATTTGAATTCATTTAGCTGTTCAATAAGTGTTGCCATCATGAAAATAGTCGCTTGCTGGCGGATTTGTTCACGGTTACCGTGAAAGTATTGGGTAGTGGTTGATGTGGCTTTGGCTGGGACTGCCCAGGCGAAACACACCATGCCGACAGGTTTTTCAGAGGTTCCGCCATCGGGCCCAGCGATGCCCGTAATGCTACCTGCAATCTGTGCGTGACTATTTTTTAATGCACCTGCTGCCATTTCAAAGGCAGTTTGTTCGCTTACCGCGCCAAATTGCGTTAAGGTTTGATCCGACACCTTAAGCATTTCCTGTTTTGATAGGTTGCTATAGGTGATAAAGCCACGGTCAAACCATTTAGAGCTGCCCGCCACGCTAGTCACGGCTTGCGCAACCATGCCGCCTGTACAGGATTCTGCCATTGATAGTACCAAGCCACGCGCTTTGAGTGCGGCACCTAATTGGGTGGCTAGTGTGTGTAATTCATCATCAGCCATTGCAGACCCTTCAAGCTGGCTATTGCGTAAATCGCGGCAAGTAGGTCGTCAAACATCACGCCAAAACCGCCTTTAATTTTCGCATCGCATTGACGTATTGGAAAAGGTTTCCAAATATCAAATAAACGAAATAGCAAGAATGCCGCTATCCACCATTGCCAATGGTTTGGTGTGAAAGTGAGCACTAACATCATGGCGACGATTTCATCCCAAACAATGCCACCATGGTCTGACATACCAAGTGCTTTGCCTGTCACGTCACAAAAATAAATGCCGATTAAAAATAGCGCAGAAATAATGACCAATTGTGTGGGTAAAGCAAATGCAGAAGTCAGCCAAAATAAAGGTAAGCCAACCAGCGTGCCAAAGGTGCCAGGGGCTTTGCAGGCTAAACCACTGCCAAAGCCTAGCCCGAAAAAATGGGCCGGGTGTTGAAATAAAAATTGCACATTAGGTAGTTTAATGTGGGGCGGCTTAACTAAAGTGGTCAAAACCAGTTTCCTTAAAATCTAAAATTTCATCATTAAAACCATGCACAATTAAGCCTGCGTTCGCGGTGATGCGCCCGATGCAACTTAATGGCAGGGTTAGCTTTTCACTTAAATTGTTTATTTCAGCATGTTTTTCAATGGGTGCAGTAAAGCATAGCTCATAATCATCGCCACCAGCCAATAACATGCTGAGGATGTTGTTATCGTGGGTGTTGGCAACGTCTTCGTTGCTGTGTCCTGCGCCTGCAAGTTTATCGGCTAAATATGCGGAATGTGGAACGTAGCTTAACATTAGGGTGGCACCGACGTTTGAGCGTTCTAAAATATGCCCTAAATCTGCCAATAAGCCGTCTGAGATGTCAATGGCGCTACTTGCAATTTGGCGCAAGGCCAAGCCTAATGCAACTCTCGGTTGTGGCGTGTGCAACGCCTCAGCGCAGCTTGCAACCGCATCTGCAGGCAATGTTAGCTTGCCTTGCATGTGCGCCAACGCTAAAGCCGCATCGCCGCAATGTCCTGATACCCAAATTTCATCGCCGACGTTTGCATTGCTACGTTTAATAGCCTGCCCAATTGGCACTTCACCCATAATTTGTACGCTGATAGTCAGTGGCCCGCGTGTGGTGTCGCCGCCAATTAAATCGATATTAAACGCATCCGCACAGGCAAAAAAGCCGCGGGAGAATTCAGCTAGCCACGCCGTATTTACTTCAGGTAACGCGATGGCAAGTGTTGCCCATTTGGGGTTTGCGCCCATGGCCGCCATGTCGGAAACATTTACTGCGAGTGATTTCCAGCCTAGCTTATAGGCATCTGCATCATGAAAAAAGTGAGTGCCCGCTACCAGCATGTCAGCTGAAATGGCCAGCTCCATGCCCTGCGAAGTTGAGATGAGCGCGGCATCGTCGCCCACACCTAATTGAGTGTGGTGCGTAGGGCAGGTAAAGTATTGCGCGATTAAATCAAATTCTGAGACCAGGGTTATTTCTTTGGCCTAAATGCGGTGACTATGGCCTCATTGGTTTCAATGTAAGGTGCGCCAATTAAATCTAAACAATACGGCACAGCCGCAAAAATACCGTGGACCTTAACCGCACCGGTTTCATCTTTTAGACCTTCCAGAGTTTGTGCAATGGCTTTGGGTTGTCCTGGCAAATTGATGATTAAACATTGCTTGCGTATCACTGCAACCTGACGCGACAAAATTGCAGTGGGGACAAAATTCAGGCTGATTTGTCGCATTTGTTCGCCAAAGCCCGGCATTTCTTTGTCGGCGATAGCAAGTGTAGCTTCTGGCGTTACGTCGCGTAGGGACGGGCCTGTGCCGCCAGTGGTGAGGATAAGATAGCAGTCTTGAAAGTCGACTAAATCTTTTAGTGTGCTTTCAATTTCATCTTGTTCGTCCGCAATGAGGCGCGTTTCTAGCGTAAATGGTGAGGCAATGGCAAGTTTTAGCCATTGTTGCAGGCTGGGAATGCCTTTGTCTTCATAAACGCCGCTACTTGCACGATCGCTAATTGAAACTAAGCCAATTTTAATGAATTGTTTTGTCATTTATGTGTCATTGATATTAAAGCAAAGCTTAATCATACCATTGACAACCATTAAGGATATTTTATGCAGCCTGCCACCAATAAAAATTTAATCAAATCACCGGTTACTGCTAAGTCTTTTACTTATAAAGACTCGCTTAGACGTTGTATGTTATTAACTTTGCTAAGTTTAGGCGTGCTAATTTTTGCGAATCAACTTTATGCGGCGGAAGTAAATCCTTATGTAACTAATTATAAAGAGCAAAATACCAATCATCTAAAATCGCTGCAGGCAAATCCAAAACCTGAAATTTTTGTGAGCAATCACAAAGAAGATGACAACATCAGTATGCTGGAAAATGGATATGACATGATTGGCTCTTCTGGTTTCTCTGCTACCGAGACCTCTTCAGACTTGGCATTGGCGCACGCAAAAACGATTAAGGCGGACACGGTGCTGATTTATCGCAAATATGCATCTGCAAAAACAGCCAGTTCTAATCTGCAGTTGATTAAAGAGGCGGCTAAAACTGGAGGCGAAATTGATCCCAATGATTTAGAAGAAGAGCTCACGCAATACCAATATTATGCGAGTTATTGGGCTAAGTTACCGATGCCTTTGCTAGGCGTGCATATTATCAAGCTTAAACAGAAAATTGAAGAAGATGCTCGAGAGGTGGTTAAAGACGAGCCAGGTTTGAAAATTATTGCGGTGATAAACGCGTCGCCGGCTGCCAAGGCTGGCATTGTGAAAGGTGATACATTGCTTAAAATAGGGGATGTTGCGTTAGCTCAGCCTGATGATTTATTTACAGCCCTAAAACGTTATGCAGGGCAAACGATAGCCGTAGCGTTGCAACGAGGTGATGCAGATGTTTCAACGAGCGTGGCATTGGGTTCACCCAAGTAAATTGACTAAGCTCGCTTGTTTTAAGAAAATCTGGATCAAACCCAACTTTTGAAACATGAGCATTAAAGTGCTTGTTTGTTAGCACAGGCACTGTGCCAATGCCTGTCACATAGCCACTTCATCTTTTGCTTCCCAAGAACCACATCCATGTATAGCCAACCAAACCCGCTATTAAGGAGGCTGTCAGTACACCTGTTTTTGCCATCAATAAATAGTCTGCATGTTTCGCTGAAAAACCTAATTCAGCAATAAAAATTGACATGGTAAAACCTATACCAGCTAACACAGATACGGCTGCAATTTGGCTAAAACGTGTACCTCTAGGTAACTGTCCGATGCCAAAACGCAGTGCTAGCCAGCATGCGCCAGTAATGCCGATAAATTTTCCTAATAATAAGCCTAGGGTTACGCCTAGCATCACTGGATGCATGAACGTCTCAGCTAATGAGCCCATTTGTAGTGGAATGCCTGCGTTGAACAAAGCAAAGATTGGAATGACAATAAATGCGACGGGTAAATGCCAGATGTGTTCTAGGCGTTGTAGTGGGGTTTGTACGCCTTGCACGCTTTTATCTAGCATTTGCACCGCAGTATGGAGCTGGTGATTGGTCATGACGTTGCCGCCTTGTTTGTGGCTCGTTGTAAAACGTGCCATTTGATCTTTAATGTACGCAATAAATAACGTGGGGTCATACTTAGATCGAGCAGGTACGGTAAATGCGCCTAATACGCCTGCAATGGTGGCATGTACCCCTGATTGTAGCAGTGCATACCATAATAAAACGGCAATGATGAAGTAAGGGATTGCATTACGAATGCCAGAGAAGTTGAATGCGAATAAAATGACCACTAACGCGGCAGCAATACCCAGCCAGTATATAGATAGCGTTTGTGTGTAGAACACGGCAATGACCAATACCGCGCCTAAGTCATCCGCAATGGCGAGCGCTACTAAAAAAGTAATAAGTGCCTTGGGTACGCGATTTGCGAGTAACACTAATGCGCCTACAGCAAAAGCAATATCTGTTGCCATGGGAATGCCCCAGCCGCGCGCAGCATCCCCAGTCGGATTAAATGCAACGTAAATGAGTGCGGGGACAACCATACCGCCAATAGCGGCGATGATAGGCAGGGCAGCTTGGCGTAAATTAGACAACTCACCCACCAATATTTCACGTTTTAATTCCATGCCGACCACAAAAAAGAAAAGCGCCATCAAGCCATCATTCACCCAATGATGCAGGCTCATATTAATGCCCCAGCTCGCCACGTTAACGCTAACGACTGCATGTATCACATGCTGATAACTTTCGGCAAGTCCAGTATTGGCTAATATTAGCGCAATAATGGTCGCGCCTATCAGCAATAATCCACTGGCAGTTTGACCATGAATAAATGCCTCAAAGGGCGTTGCAACGCGCCTGAAAGTACGCTCCCATGGTGCGTAAATGACACCTTGCTCGGATTCGCTCAAAGATTTTTTTTGCTCGGTCATTCTTGATTATCCTTTTTCTAGGGTTTTACTACTTTGTATCCTACAACGCGAATTAACACAAAAAAGTGCGCATATCAGAAATGTTAATGGGCTTGGTGCCAAGATGAATCCTGTAGCTGATAACTGATGCTATGTGTTAACTCCTTCCGGAGGGCCGAGTTAACTGCAGAGCCCATTTAAAGCTTATTTATCAACGAGATCCGTCTCTGTGGCAATCGGTTGTTTTTGCTGATTTAACGCGTGTTCCAAGGCGGAAATTTGTTGTTTGGATTGATTGGCAATACGCTTGTTACGCATCACTGCTGGCAACACGAGAAGCGCGCCAATCAACACTCCCAACGTTAGCGCCACGGCAATGGCAAAGGCCGTCACGGTTTTGATGGACCAAACAATAAATACCAGATCTACAGGATGCATGTTTTGGATGGTAAATACGGTAGCCAGTACGATAAGAATCGTTAGTATGATATTACGCATGGTATTTCCTTTTCTGCTTTGATTGGCTTTGTAAGCAGCACGATCGATCAGACTTTTGTTGTATTGCACCATTATAATTTCTTAATAAAAAACACAAATCCTTCTTCGTTTTTTCGGTTGTCTAGCAATTCAAAAGGATTGTTTGCAACTAATGTTCTGATGTTTTTAACGGTGCTTTCTTTGCTCGTGACCACTTTTAAAATCTGGCCAGAAGCTAAGGTATCTAATGTTTCTTTAGTGCGAATGGTAGGTACTGGACTTTCGTCACTGGTTACATCGAGCATTACATTGAATTGAAACATCATATTTTTTTCCATCAGGCGTTATGCGCTTACGCATCTAACACGCCATCATCATTTTTATCACCTGTAATCTCACGCAGTAGCTTAAAAATCTCGCGGCTACTTTTAGGCGGTTTGTTGGCGGTCAGCTCTTTTTGTGCATTACGCACTAAGGTGCGTAGTTGTTGAATATCTGTTTTGGGATAAAGCGCAATAAACTCGGCTAATACATTGGTGTCAGCAATCATACGGTCACGCCAGCGTTCCAAGCCATGAAAATAAGCATTCTCAGCCGTGTGTTTACCATCCCAACGGGCTAACTGCTCTAAAATAGGCGCGTTATCAATGTCGCGCATGAGTCGGCCCAAATACTGACGGTGGCGTCGAATTGCGCCATTGGCTGTAATTTTTTTAGTGTCAAGCACCGCAGTCAGTACAGCATCTGGCAGGTCTAATTTTAGCAACTTATCTTTAGATAGCTCTGTGAGTCGTACGCCGAGGGCTTGTTGTTCATCAGCCTCAGCTTTGAGCTTTGTTTTGCTAATAGGCTCTTCTGTGTTTAATTTAGAAGCTAAATTCGCATCATAACTAAAATCAATGCCCGTGTTTGTCTTTTTAGGTTTCATGTTGCGGTATTATAACAGCCTTGGCGTTTAGTTTTTAGCGTACATTTTCATCCTAGAAAAGATAATAGAAAGCGTTATGGCAGATTCAGGGTTTAGTTATTCATTAGATCAAATTAAGCAGATGTCGGAAGATGTGCTTAAAGTGGCAAAAAATTCAGGTGCGAGTGCCGCAGAGGCCGAGCTAAGCTTGAGTATCGGGCAAAACGTATCGGTGCGTATGGGCGAAGTTGAAAATATAGAGTACAACCGGGATAAAGGCATGTCGGTCACGGTTTATTTTGGTCAGCAAAAAGGTCATGCCAGCACCTCGGATTTAACTCCCCAAGCTTTAAAAGACACAGTTGCAGCCGCTTGCAATATCGCTAAATATACCGCTAAAGATGCGTTTTGCGGGTTAGCCGATGCCAGTTTGATGGCGACTGATATTCAAGATTTGGAATTACATCACCCTTGGGACATTTCGGTAGATGAGGCCATAGCCATTGCTAAAGAATGTGAAGCGGCTGCTTTGCATGTGGATGCTCGCATCACTAACTCTGAAGGGGCAAGTGTTTCTACTGGCACAGGGTTTTTTGCTTATAGTAATAGCCATGGCTTTACGGGTGGGTATCCAAGCTCCAGACATGGTATTAGCTGCTCGGTGATTGCAGAATCAGATGCGAATATGCAACGCGATTATTGGTATAGCGCCGCACGCGCCGCCGCTGATCTACAAAGCGCAACGGCTGTTGGTAAAATTGCAGGGGAGCGCACCGTGCGCCGCCTGAATGCAAAAAAAATAAAGACCTGCCAAGTGCCAGTGTTGTTTGAAGCTTCATTGGCCAGCGGATTGATCTCTAGCTTGGTGAGTGCGATTTCTGGTGGGAATTTATACCGAAAATCTTCATTTTTACTTGATAGCCTAGGTAAACAGATTGCGTCACCATTATTAAATATTTATGAAGACCCGCATATTAAAAAAGGTTTGGCGAGTAGCCCCTTTGATAATGAAGGGGTGGTAACAATACCACGTCAACTGGTAAAAGATGGCGTATTGCAAGGGTATATGCTGGGCAGTTATTCAGCCAGAAAACTAGGTCTTCAAACAACGGGTAATGCGGGTGGCAACCATAATCTGATTGTGCAGTCCGGAGCGCTGGATTTTGCCGGAATACTTAAAGAGATGGGCACTGGGCTGTTGGTTACAGAGCTGTTAGGGCATGGTATGAATATGGTGACGGGTGATTATTCACGCGGTGCTGCAGGGTTTTGGATAGAAAACGGTGTGATTGTGCATCCAGTGGAAGAAATAACCATTGCTAGCAACATGGCGGATATGTTGAAAATGATTGTGGCGATTGGCAATGATGTGCTGGTGCAGGGCTCAAAACAGGTGGGCTCGATTTTAATTGAGCGTATGACAGTGGCATGTGAATAAATTGGTTGAGCGTGCAATTAGGCCTTGTTCAGTTGTACCTGAACGCTTTGCCGGTTAACCCGCTGGGTTGAAATCAAGCACTTAAACATTGTTACCTTATTTGCTAGCGAGTGAATTTCGCAAAAAAACAGCCCGCAAAAAGCGGGCTGTTTTTTTGCATTAGAATAAACTATTTAACCTCTATCACTTCTGCTACAGGTTCGTTATCTTCTTCAAAAAACTCATCTTTAATCAAGTCTGCTGGCACTAAGCCATCTTGAACTTGGCTTGCACGTCTTTGTAAGTAAGCGTCGCGCATGAAGGCATATGGATCAAGCGAGGCTTCATCTACCAAATCCGTTGCGTCTAACAGCTCCGTACGTTTGTCTAAAAACTGAACAGCGCGTAATTGGTTGTGTAACCGTACTTCACCGATGTTATGTGCGTAAGTAATAGGATCTGTGGTTGCAGAATCAAATACTAAGCCCGTGGTATCTCGAACGCTAGATGGGCCTAAAAACGGCAACACCAAATAAGCCCCAGAGCCTGCTCCCCAATGTCCTAATGTTTGACCAAAGTCTTCTTTATGAACCGCTATTTTATCCATACCGGCAACATCAATAAAGCCAGCTAAACCAAAGGTGCTGTTAATGACAAAGCGTCCTGTCTCACTAAATGCATTAGAGAGTTTGAATTGTAATAGGTTATTAAGTACGCTGGTAATGGTGCCTAAGTTATTGAAAAAGTTATTGATTCCTGTGCGTATCGGGTCTGGTGCAACGGCTTTATACGCGGTGGCAACTGGCTTAAACACAGCTTTGTCAGTGACGTCGTTAAATTTATAAATACCACGATTTATACCTTCTAAGGGGTCTTTGTTAGCTTGCGAAGCGCAGCCAACCAGCATCAAAGTAAGAAAACATGCCGTGAATAAATTTAATAATTGTTTATGCATTGTTAGAGTTCTTTTTAAAGTGTTAAAACACCATCTCGCCATTATTCATGAGCTGGTAGCTTATGTCTATCAATATAAAATACCAGAGAATACAGAAATTTATATTTGTTGCATAAATGTAACACAAAATATTTTATTTGCACTAATGCTACGGTGCATTACCTATAATATTTAGGCATGTAAGTGCAGTGCTAATTCTTATTTTTAGTTAAATCAATTGAAGCTTAACTTGATTGGTTAGTAGCGGTTGTTTTGCGTGTTTTTTTTAATGAGGTTTCTAACGGTTCACTTTATATAACGCCAAAGCCAGTGTGCGCTGTGGGGCATGGTCGACAATTGGCTGTGGATAGTCACGACCAATCACGATATTAACGTTTGTTTGACGTAACGGCGACATTAGCCATGGCGCATGTATTTCTTTATCGTTGCAATTGACTAGTTCTGTGACGTATTTGCGGATGAATCGACCATTAGCATCAAAACGTTCACTTTGCGTGATGGGGTTGAAAATTCTAAACCAGGGTTGTGCGTCGCAGCCAGTAGAGGCGGCCCATTGCCAACCGCCGTTGTTGGCGCTGAAATCAAAATCCATGAGCTTTTCGGCAAAATAGCGTTCACCCCAGCGCCAATCTATGAGTAGGTCTTTAACTAGAAAACTTGCCGCTACCATGCGTAGGCGGTTATGCATAAATCCTGTGCTATTAAGCTGGCGCATGGCGGCATCTACTAGTGGATAGCCAGTTTTGCCATCGCACCATGCTTGGAAATAGACCTCATTATTCGGAAATGGCAAGGCTTCGAACTCAGTCTTAAAGGCTTTACCAGTTGCAAGCTGTGGATGATGGTGCAGAATTTGAAAGTAAAAGTCGCGCCAAATCAGCTCAGAGGCCCAGGTTTCAGCACCTGCGCCATCTAGTTGTAGCGCAGTGCGAGCCAAGTGGCGAATAGAAACCGTGCCAAAGCGTAGGTGCGCCGATAAATAAGAAATACCTTCTATTGCAGGAAAATCCCGCGTTTCTTTGTAGCGCTGAATGCGCTGGGAAAAATCTGCAAATAATGCGGCACCGCCGCTCATCCCCGTGGGTAGGCGCATGTGCGATAAATTTGTGCGTTGAAACCCGAGTAACTCCAAGCCAATTAAATCACTGGTTTTTGGTTTGGCGAGATGGTGCAGATAAGTATCAACCGGGTAAGCTTTCAGGTAAAAGTCGTTTACGGTGTTAAGCCACCTGTTTTTATAGGGCGTAAATACGCTATATGGCTTACCTGTCATGGTTAAGACTTCATCTTTTTCAAAGACTACTTGGTCTTTGTAGTGATGAAAGGCAATGTTGCTGGTTTGGAGTTGTGCTTCTACTAGAAGATCACGTGCAATAGCGCTGGGTTCATAATCGTGATTGGTAAATACAGCTTGCACTTGCAGCGTTTTTGCTAGGGTTGGAATTTCATCAGCCGCTCTACCATGCAACACGATTAAATCTCCTCCTTTGTTTTGTAGCGCGGCTTTGAGTTCTCTTACGCTCTCCCAGATAAATTCTACGCGGCGGTCAGCTTTATTGGCGAGGTTGTCTAAAATGTCAGTATCAAACACAAAAGCGCAATAAACTTGGGCTGAGTGTTTAAGTGCATGGTAAAGCGCTGCGTTATCAAAATCGCGTAAATCGCGACGGAACCATACTAGGGATTTTTGATATTGCATGAGCTGTAACGCCAATCAGAACAAACTGATAAGCATCACTAAGCCAGCAGAGCTGGCAAGTGTTGCTAATCAAAACAAAGCGCTTAGTTTAACTCACTTGGCTCAAGGGCATGCTTTTATCCTGTAGCGAAGTCTAGACTTCGCCTAACTTTAATTTAGTTTCTAGCGCCAAACATGTATTTCTCTTGGATCACTGGCGCTACCTCAACTGGTGTTGGTGTAAGTAAGCCGAGTAGCTGTTGTAAATCCAGCGATAACAAAATAAGTGCTTCGTCACCAAATTCATTTACTTGCTCAAACACCTCGGCTGCATATTGGCTATCTCTAACGAGTTTGGCAGGGTTCACTGCGCCAATTGCTTTTCTCGCTGCAACAGAAAACTTAGACAGTACAACTAAACATTGATTATCCATGAAGTTACCCCAAAAAATTGCTAAAGAAGTGCTTATCGATGGCGAATGCATTATTGTTGTGCATAGATTCGACAAATAAAGCATTTCACTGCTCATATGTCTATGCTAAGCATTTAGCATGCCAAAAGGCATGGAGGTTACTCTCGATGGTATGGGTGGTTTTGAATCACTGAATGCGCACGATACAGTTGTTCGCAAAGTAGTACTCGCACAAATGCGTGCGGTAGGGTTAGTTTAGATAAGCCCCATAGCCAGTTGGCTTGTTGTTTTAAGCTTGGGTGCAGGCCATCAGCACCGCCAATAACAATACTGACATCGCGGCCGAGCGTTTGCCAATACTTCATTTTATCAGCGAGTTGTAGGGTGGTGACTTCCTGCCCGCGCTCATCGCAAGCGATAACATAATCATGGCCTACGGCCTCTAAAATACGTTTGGCTTCTGCTTCTTGTCCCACGGCACTATTTTTGCCGTCAGCGCGTTTGTCCGGTTTGATTTCGATGATTTCAACACTGAGTTCGCGCGGCATGCGCTTGATGTACTCTGCGCAGGCTGATTCAACCCAGCCTGGCATTTTATGACCCACAGAAATGATGCGGAGCTTCAAACATTAGCCCTGAAACTGATTGATAACGGAATTATTCCGCTTTAATATGTCCGCGACGGCTTTCTGCCTCGCCCCATAATTGCTCAAGA
>JAURWJ010000135.1 GCA_030655015.1 Methylotenera sp.
GGCTGATGCTGTAACAGCACAGAAAATTGCCGACAAATACGCCGCGGCGGCTAAAGCGGCTGACTCAAGCTACACAGGGCCCTCGGCTGAAGAAGGTAAGATTTTTTTTAATCGTGAGGTGATACAGTTTAAAGGCGATACCAAAAATCAAGGAAAAGCCATTGCTTGTGCATCTTGCCATACCACCAACCCCGCAGACGTCGGCAAGCACATAGTGACAGGTAAGTCCATTAAGCCACTTGCGCCAGCGGTAAATGTTAAGCGTTTCAACTCAATAGCAAACGTGGAAAAGAAATTTACCAAGCACTGTAATGAGGTGGTTGGAAGCGATTGCACGCCAAAAGAAAAAGGTGACTATATTGCTTATGTACTCACCGAGAAAACACCAAGCAAGAAGTAACTATTTTATGCTTAAAAAGCTCATCCCATCGAAGGCAGTTATATTATTGGCTGCCATCATCTCACCTTTAAACGCACTGGCTTGTGGCCCTAGTCCGCAAAAAGTCACAAAAGAAATTGTGATTAAAGCTGGGCCTGAACAGGTTTGGGCGATCATGAGCGATTTTGGTGCCATGCACAAATGGCATCCCAATGTGATTGGAACTGTACTGGAGCGCAAGTCAGATGCAAACGGCAAAGAAACTAGCTATCGCACACTCAAGCTTAAAGAGGGCGGCACAATTATTCAAAAGCAACGCGAAACACAAGCCGGTGAAATGAAGTTAGGTGTAGTGATGATACAGGGTGATATTGCTGTGAGTAACTATTCAGATGCTCTGACAGTTAAGCCTGGGCACTCTGAAGGTGAAACCATTGTGACGTGGGTCGGGCGTTTTAATAACAAAGCCAACGCCATGCAAGCGCCAGCCGGCCAAGATAATGCCTCTGCGATTGAGTCAGTAGAGCGCTGGTACGACGTAGGTTTGCTCAATTTAAAAAGAGTTGTTGAAGCAAGCCATTAAGTGTTTTTTTCAAGAAGTTAAGTTAATTTTACAATTTTAAGGAGTTTTTACAATATGAAATGGTCGTCTATTTTTTTTCCCGTAGCCTTGCTATTGTCATTATCGGTAAGTGCCGCAAATGCCCCTAGTCAACAAAAAGTCATTCGTGAGGTGGTCATTAAAGCCGAGCCTGCCAAGGTGTGGGCCGTAGTAAAAGATTTTGGTGGTTTGCATAAGTGGCACCCAGTGGTGGCTGACACCAAACTTGAAATGCGTAAAGATGATACTGGTGCAGAGGTGCAACACCGCTTATTAACTTTAAAAGATGGCGGTACGATACTCGAGAAATTGATAGGCATTACCGATGCAGACATGAAGCTCGAATATCGTATTGTTGAAGGTGTCCTGCCTGTTAGTGGTTATCGGGCGATAATGACAGTTAAGGCTGGCCCTGCTACAGATGAGTCAACCGTGACATGGACTGGTCGCTTTTATAACAAGGCGAATGATGTACACCCGCCCGCAGGTCAAGACAACGAAACGGCTGTTAAGGCAGTAGAAGGTGTGTTTGACTCAGGTTTACCTAACCTTAAAAAAGTGATCGAAGCACAGTAATTAACAGCAAGATAAATAGCATCACGAAAATAAAATTACAGTGTTTAGGAGATGGGTTAATGAAGAAGTTTTTAGCAATGTTGGTGATGGTAACGGTACTGCCAGTCACTGCAAATGCACATGGCCCTAGCGGTCAAAAGGTGGTAAAAGAGTTCGTGGTTAAAGCGGAATCTACTAAAGTTTGGGCCTTGGTAAAGGATTTTTGCGCAATCGGAAAATGGCACCCAGATGTTACCGATGCTAAGCTTGAAGATAGAAAAGATGCTGATTCAGATAAAACATTGCCACATTGTTTAGTCACGCTTAAAAACGGTACGACTTTTTTAGAAAAGTTGCGTGAAGTGAATGATGCAGAGATGAAAATGGATTACAAAATGGTTGATGGCAAAGATAGCACCATTGCCGTGAGTAACTACCGCACTGTGTTACAGGTAAAATCTGGCCCTATTGCTGGTCAATCTACAGTGATCTTAACCGCTCGTTTTTACAATAAAGCCAATACAATGGAAGCACCTGCAGGCGCAGACAACCCAGCAGCGAACAAGGCAATTAACGAGCTTTACGATGCGGCAGCCGTTGGTTTGACCAAAGTATTAGAAGCAGGAAGCTAGAGTGCACTGAATTTCGGGAATTTATCCCATACTATTTCAGGATTTCTTAAGTATCTTGTGCCCCTGCTTGTGATTAAGATGTATTTAATCACTCTCCAAAGTGTTTAAGCCAGACGCCTCTGTGGCTTCTGGCTTTTTTTCAAATTTAGATCCCAATAAAATTACTAAAAATTGCTTAATCAGACAATTTCTATTGGGGGTCTTATCTTAAATTTAAGGTGCATTGACTATGAAATTAATCAAAACCAATCCTGTGAATGTTATATCGTCAGTAATATTACTCGCCGCCACCTTATCTGTTAGCAGCCAAGTTTTGGCTGCACCATACGCGTATGTGCCTAACGAGAAGGATGGCACGGTGACTGTGATCGATACTGAAACAGATAAGGTGGTGAATACTTTGCCGAAAAAAGGCGCATTCGGTAAAAAAATTCAAGCAGTAGCAATGGATCCAAGCGGCAAAAAACTCTATGTAGTGGTGCGTGATAAAAATGCAGTTGCAGTGGTGAATTTAGAGAAAGGTAAGCAGGAAAGACTGATTGTAGTTGGCGATGAGCCTGAGGGAATTACAGTTTCGCCAGATGGTACAACACTTGCGGCTTGCTTGGAGGAGGAAAATGCAGTTTCGTTTGTTGATTTGAAAAAGTTCAAAGTGACTCACACTAGCAAAACACAAGGCAAAAACCCAGAACATTGTGAATTTTCTATTGATGGACAATGGTTGTTAGCGAGCAATGAAGAAAGTGGAGATGTGGATGTGTTTGACGTTGCAACGCATCAATCTGTCCACTTGATTAAAGCAACTAAGCACCCGCGTGGCATTGGGTTTACTCCAGACGGTAAATTCGCCTATATTGCAAATGAAGCGGCTAATTTAGTTGAAGTGGTTTCAGTAGGTGATTGGGGAGTTCTGCATCGCATCCCGGTTGGATTACGCTCGAATGGTGTGAAAGTTTCGCATGACGGTCGCCGTGTTTATATTAGTAATGGCGGTGATGGTAATGTGAGTGTCATAGACACTGCGACCAACACAGTGATTGCTACTGTCGCTGTAGGTCAACGTCCATGGAACATGGCACTCACACCGGATGGCAAAAAACTCTATGTGGCCAACGGCCGTAGCAATAGTGTTTCTGTGATTGATACTACTGATAACAAACATATTACCGACATTCCTGTCGGAAATTTACCTTGGGGCGTAGTCATTCACTGATTTTTTTACAGGCTCAATCTTTTGAAATTTGTTGATACTCTGGCCGCCCAGCTACTTTGCAGCAAGTTGTGGCGGCGTACCAATTGCTATTATTCGGCAGTATATTGAGCAATAACAAACACTGCTAACTGACAAATTGTAGTTTTTTTAGGTTGCGTAAGATTTAACTTAAAGTAACCGTCATTTTTGCCAATCGTTTTAGTCCCATCTCTCGTAATAAAAATCGATTCGGGTTGAGTAAGCCTGCCATTTCATTTGAAATTGGTAATTTTTCATTGCATATTAAGCTTGCCAGTAGTTCGGCACACAATGGTGCGCTGGTAAATCCTTTGCTGCCGTGTGCGACGTTCATGTACAGCCCCGTAACCCATGGCAGGGAGTTTGTGGCTGCGCTAGGGCGTGGTGGTTTGGCTTTCAATGTGACTGGGTCTAATAATTGACCCACTAAAGGCCAGTAATCTGTTGTGGTGCAACGTAGCGATACACGTCCATCCACAATATTGTCTTGTAATTGATCGTGAAGAAATGGTGACATGTTGTTTAATTTGTCTAAATTGGTGAGATGGTCTTTGCCGTCAATTTGCAAATCATTATGTTGGGTTGGCAATGTAGCAGTGCCCGAGAATGTGGCGCCTAAACAGTGACAATGCCTAGCGTTTTGTTGAAGTGCGGCTGGGCTTAAATAGCCGTCGCTACAGACAATGGTTTTTAATTGACGGCTTGTTTCTGCGTATTTGAGTATGCTGACTTGCCCGCGCACCGCTTGCGTATTTAGCGGTAGGTTCGAGCACAGTTGGTGAGCGTCATTGGCATTGGCAATGATCACAATATCTGCCTTTGCTATGATGTTTTTATGGTCATAAACTTCAAATGCGTGACCATTTTTTAATAATCTATCCACATTGTTTGAAGTCAGTATTGAAATGCTTTTATGTTCAGTTAAACGCTTGCAAAGCTGTTGCGGTTTAACCCATGCTGCATTAGGAAAATAAAGTGCATCATGCACAATATCAATGCCAGCAAGTGTGCTGGCTTCAAATTGAGTAACATATTTTAGAATACTATTCGGGTGATTTTGTGCCGCCACTTTTTGAATACGCGCTAATTCATTTTGGTTAAAGCCAAGTTGCAACATGCCGCAAGTGTCAAAGTCTGCTGGTGATAAATTCAGCGATTTAAATAAAGCTAAGCTGTGTAAATAGCCAGCGAGTGCAAATTGACTACTGGTGTCATCACCACTTAAGCGCGGGTATAACATGGCGAGTGGATTACCAGAGGCCTCACTTGCGATATTGGCATTGCGTTCTAACAGTGTTACTTGTATGCCACGCTGCGCTAATGCGTAGGCTGTACTGCAACCTGCAATGCCGCCACCAATGACAATTGCCGTTTTAGGTACCACGGTTATTACCTAGACTATTGTTACCTGAATCGTTTTGATCGTCTGCAAGATAGCCGTCAATCATTTCACGCTTTTTGCCAAAGCCTGAGCGTTTGTTGACTTTAAAACCTGCTGATATTAGGCCTCGCCTCACCATGCCAGCGCTGGTAAATGTGGCAAATGTTGTATTTTGGTGCGATAGCCTTGTCATTTGTTCAAACAGTGCTGGCTGCCACATATCAGGGTTTTTTGCAGGGGAGAATCCGTCCAAAAACCAAGCGTCTATTTTATTCTGCAGGCGAGCTAATTGCTCTGTTGCATCGCCAATCAATAGATTTAGCTGAACGCTATTGCCATAGAGGCTGATGGATTTTGCATCAATCAGTGTTGTATATTGTTTTAGTAATGGCAGGCTTAATGCACTTAGCTCAGGCCATAATTTTAGTGCGGTGGTGATGTCTTGTAACGTCAGCGGGTATTTTTCAACGCTAGTGAAATTTAAAATTGCATCTTTAGGCGCAGTCTCAAGCCATAGTTTGGCCGCACATAAAAAATTTAAGCCAGTTCCAAAACCAGTTTCGGCAATGGTAAACGTATCAGTATTGAGTTGTTGCCAACGGTTCGATAAGTCATTGCCTTGTAAAAACACATGCTCTGTTTCAAGTACGCCATGATCACTTGAAAAATAAACATCCTGAAAGGCGCCGGCAAACGGCTGTCCCTGCTTCCATTCAACCTGGCACCATTCAATTTTTGTGTTATCTAGTGTTCGCATTCACGGCTATCTTAAATACGATTTTGTGGATAGGCTGGGTGGCAACCAGCGGCGCGTGAGTATCTTCTGGGAAAAAGATGCAAAATGTATTGGCGGGCGTGGGGACCCAAGTGGCGGGGGTGTCATGAAAGAACTGTATATCGGATGCGGCATTGAAATCACTGACTGGGTTAAGACAGTCAGCAAGTGGCTTCCAGCCCATTTCATCGATGCCATCCAGTACCAACTGAATGTCGATGTATTTGCGATGGCATTC
>JAURWJ010000144.1 GCA_030655015.1 Methylotenera sp.
GAAGCCAATCCTGGCAATGCACGCGCTTTAGTACAAAAGCATGGCGACCGCGAAGTTTGGTTAAATCCGCCGCCGATTCCATTGACCACCAAAGAGATGGATTACGTGTACGATATGCCGTACGCACGTAAGCCTCACCCCGCTTATAAAGACGCAAAAATTCCTGCGTGGGAGATGATACGTTTTAGCGTCAACATCATGCGCGGCTGTTTTGGCGGTTGTACGTTCTGTAGCATTACCGAGCATGAAGGCCGCATTATTCAAAGCCGCAGTGAGGCATCAATTTTAAAAGAAGTTGAAGAAATTCGCGATAAAGTTGAAGGCTTTACCGGCGTTATTTCTGACCTTGGCGGCCCAACCGCTAATATGTACCGCATTGCTTGCAAAAGCGAGGCGATAGAAAACTCCTGTCGAAAAATGAGTTGCGTGTATCCGGGGATTTGTGAAAACTTAAACACAGACCACAGTGCCTTGATTCAACTGTACCGAAAAGCACGGGCCATTAAAGGCGTGAAAAAGATTTTAATCGGCAGTGGTGTGCGTTATGACCTTGCGGTGAAATCACCGGAATATGTGAAAGAACTGGTGCAGCATCACGTGGGTGGTTATCTCAAAATTGCACCGGAACACTCGGAAGAAAACGTACTCAGCAAAATGATGAAGCCGAGCATGGGCGCTTATGATGAGTTTAAAGCGATGTTTGAAAAGTTTAGCGCTGAGGCGGGTAAAAAACAGTATTTGATTCCATATTTTATTGCGGCACACCCCGGCACGACTGATGAAGACATGCTGAATTTAGCACTATGGCTCAAAAAATATGACTTTAAATTAGACCAAGTGCAAACCTTTACGCCCACACCGATGGCGATGGCGACTGCGATGTATTACTCAGGTAAAAATCCGTTGCGGAAAGTGACGGCAGATTCTGACGATGTACCCATCCCTAAAGCCGGTAATGTGCGTAAGTTGCATAAAGCATTTATTCGTTTTCATGATCCAAACAACTGGCCTATGCTGCGTGAAGCTTTGAAAAAAATGGGGCGTGAAGACTTAATTGGCAGTGGCAAGCAATGTTTGATTCCTGCTTGGCAGCCATTATCAAATAAACCAATCACCACTGTGCGTGGCGAACAATTAGAACGAACGGTTCGCCCTAGGCGCGTGTCAGAAAATAAACGCAAATACTCTTAAGGGCAAGCGATGTTTTTGGATTTGCAAAAACTTTCTCAAAAGGTCATCAGCTTTTGTTTTCTGGCAGCTTTCAGTACAACAGTTTTTGCAGCACCCGGTTTATTTTGGAAAGCAGAGTCGCCTACCAACAACACAATCTACCTGTTTGGCACCATACACACCGATGATAATCGGGTAACTAATTTCTTGCCTGTGCTGATAGAATCTTTGAAGTCAGTCGATGCTTTTATGATGGAAGCCGCTGCACCCAAAGACGCTAGTGTGTTAATGATGTCGGACGCAAATCTACAAACAATACTCACGCAAAATGAGCTGGATCAAGTTGATGCTTTAGCTGAGTTTCATGTGATGCCTCAAGATGTTGCCCTGCGCACTAAACCTTGGTTATTAGCTATTGTGTTTGGTGCCGCCAGGCCAATCACCCCTTTTGCCCAAGACAACTTACTGATGAGATTAGCAGAGGATTTTGGCAAAGGAGTTACCAGTATTGAAACCGTAACAGAACATTTTTCGGTAATGGATAACTTGAGCATTGATGAGCAACTCATCTTTTTACGTGCGGTGTTAAAACGCAGCGCTCAAACTAAAGAACGTGATTATGAACGGCTGATTCAGGTTTATTTAACGGGCGACAGTGAAAAACTAACCGCACTCAATAGCAAAATGATGGCTAAAATGTTACCGCCGTCTTTGTGGGCACGTATGCGTAGCCAATTACTGGACGAACGTAATATGCTGATGGCAGCACGCGTGCTTGATGCTGCAAAAAATAAAAGTCTATTTGTTGCGGTAGGCGCTTCACATTTAGCGGGTAAAAATGGGCTTATTACCAGCCTAAAACAAGCAGGTTACACGCTCAAGCCAATAAAGTAGTTAATGCGATACTTACCGCACATGCCGACCAGCTTCGTAATTTATGACTTCAGATGATTGCTGTACATAAAGCAATTGATCCGTGGCAAAACCAAGGGCTTTGGCTTTAGCAACCAGTTGCTGTTTAATTGGGTAAGAAAGCTGCGGAGTGCGAGATAGTATCCACAGGTAAGATTTGTCAGGCCCGCAAATCATCACATAATTGTAATAAGGCTTATCTAACTCAATGATGTTATATGCTCCGTAAAACGGACCAAAAAATGACACTTTAAGTTTACCTGAATGTGTTTTATCAGCGTTGGGCGCATCAACAAAATAGGCTTTACCTTCAGCCACTTTCCATTGATTGGTTTTAGTATTAAACCCCCGATTGATCACCTTAATGCCGCCATCATCGCGCAGACTATAACTGGCGGTGACCTTTTCTAAATTGCGCTCAAAACTGTGGTCAAGCCGCGCGATTTCATACCAAGTGCCCAGATACTGATTGGCATCAAAACTTTCAATGGTTTTAACATTGTCAGGAACACCCATGCATGAAGTTAATGCCAGCATAAGCAACCATAACAAGGTGTTTTTCATAGGGAAGTTTCAAGGTCAGAGTGAAAAAATTACAGCGTAATACTACCTGAAATTAAATGCGTCTGGTGTAAGCAGTTCAGTATGCATAGCACTGTGGAGTATGGCGAAATAAAACATTTCAGTGACCAACCCTCGATTTCATTTCATTCTATCGAGGCTACGCTTGCTTACTGTTAAGCCTTTTTGATAACCAGCATTTCATTACCGCCTCTCTGAAATTCGTATAACACTCGTTTAATTTCAAGATGAAAACCATAGTTTGCAAGCTCCTGCTTTACAAAGGCGAGATGTGATGACAATGCACCATTAAGCATAAGTAACGGGAATACACGCACTTCTTGAGCTACGCGCAACATTTCACGAAGGGCCTGAAGATGGAATTCAGCCGACAAATGGGCGCTGTATAGAAAAAGAAAGTGAGATGACAAAGCTACGTCGAATTGCTCTTCCTCAAAGGGCAAAACTGGCAATTCACCTGCAATGTATCGACCATTTTGTTTTCCAGCCTCGAAGTCGCCCAAGAAAGTTTCCATTGCCGACATGCGTACGTGACCAAGTTGCTCTACTGTCGGAATGGATTCCCAAACATAATCACCCTGATTTTTTTGCATTTGAGCCATTACTGCGTCGTATGTCTCGTCGATACGGTTTCGGATTTGGGTGACATCAAAAACATAAACAGGGTCAATTGACACAATATTTCCGCCGCGTTTCGTCAGTTCCGCATTGAAAGCGGCTGGGCCATCGCCGCAACTGAGGATGCGAAGCTCTAAGTCGGCCTCGGTAAGTGCGAACATGTTAACGTACTCGTCATAGGAGCGTCCCCATGGCACAACTTTTTCTAGCGTAAAACTCATAGATAACCTGATTGCCTAGTGTGAATTAGGTCCTAATAAAAAATAAAAATGGGTTCAGAGAATTAAATTGTAAAAATAGATTAAACGTTATATTTTGCACCATGGCAAGCGCGTGTTGTTGCTAACAAATAAGCATCACTATAGCTGGTTTGATTTCACACAAAACTAATTCAATGCGTAGCACGTAGTGCTTAATTTTTCAGCCGCGCCTACTGCAATTTGCCATTGAGACCATTCTTCTTTTGGCGGGATGATGGTTGAACCTTGTAATTTTGCTTTTTCAAATACACTTTGCTTTTCATCGCCAATGAGCAGGTTCCAAACTTCTACACTCACTAATTTGCTTTCTGGCATGAATTGGATGGGAGTTTCTTGTTCATATAGCGTGTGTGGAAGAGGTTCCACTTGTGGTTGAATGGTTTAAAACCCTGAGCGTAAAAAAGCTATTTAATAGTTGTTTGGTACGGTGTCTTTGAGCGGTGTGTTTTGGGCGGCTAATTTTTCGTTGCGTTCATGCGCATCCATGGCGGCGGTAGTGGCTTTGTCTGCACCTTGCTAGGAGTAATGATTTTGCTATTTGTTGTGCAATAGAGCCACCAAGGCAGTCGCACAGCACCAGTGACGCAAGTGTTAAAGCGCTCCATTTTAAGATTAGCTGTTTATAGCAAGAGGCTGTTGATTTAATGGCTACGTTTTTAACGTGGGCTGGTTAGATTGCTACTGTAAGCTGAGACTGTTTAGTATGTGATGTGATTGTTTTGTGATGGCAAAACTTCAAGTGCCCAATCGCATTACTTTTGTGTGGTGCGGATGCCGATGATTCCGCTTAAAATAATCAAAGCAATGGCAATCCAGGCGTCCAAGCTTAGGTGTTCGTGCCACCATAGTACGCCAAACAAGCTGGCTAACAATACCGTTACGTAAGCTAAGCTTGCGACCACCATGGTGTCACCGGTGCGGTAGGCGCGAGTCATGGCGAGTTGGGCGATGGTGGCAGCCAAGCCTAGCCCAAGTAGCAAAAGCAAATCTTGCCAATCAAGGTGGTGAAAAGTGTTGAGATGAGTAGCGCCAAAAATGCTGGAGAGGATACCTTGGGGTGCAAATAGCATCCATAACCCTGCGCCGATGGTGGAAACCAGTGTGAAATAAAACACGGTGCGCCAATCAGGTTCATTGGCCTGGCCTAATTGCTTTACATGTATATAAGCGAGTGCTGCGCCCATGCCTGAGAGTAAGCCTAGTGAGGCTGCCAGCCAATCTTTTTGGCTAAAACTAGGTTTAAGTAACAGGCTAATGCCTATAAAGCCGATAACAAGACCGATGAGTAATGTTTTTTTAGGTTTTTCATGGAGTAAAAAAGGTGTGAATAGCGCCAAAAATAACGGTGAAGTGTAGTTGAGTGTAATGGCGGTGGCTAAAGGTAAATGTGCGATTGCATAAAAAAACAAAATCAGTGATGCAAAGCCTACTACTGCGCGTGACATTTGTTTGTAGATGACGGGTGTGGCCAAGGGTAGTTTTTGCGTATAGATATAAATCCAGATAACTATTAGGCCAAATAGTGAACGGTAAAATACTAGCTCAGCACTGCTGAATTTTTGTGCGCCAATTTTAACCAGTGCGCCCATGATGGCAAAGCCAAGGGCGGCGACTAGCATCCATAGGCTACCAAGGTTCGGCAAGCTAAAGTTGGGGCGTTTCATAGATGAAGCTTAGTCAGAAAATTACTCCAGTTTGGGTGATGTGTTGTTCCATCAATAGGTTCATCCGATGCCACAAGGCCGCGCTAACAAATGTTTGTGCGAACAAGTCGCAGTGACAGCTATACATGCGTCGGCAAATTTTATTGTTTTCTAAGGCAGTCTTTTGATTTGCGGCTTGTTGGGAAGTCAAAGTTAAAGATGCCATAAAAAATGATCGGCAATTAAAATTACAAGGATGGCGATTTTTGCCTAAATTGTTATTTTTATCAAGTAATTATTACAGAATTCTCGATGGGGTTGGTGCGGTAAAACTTGCCAATATTGAGGTTTTCAGCTACTCTCACGGGGGTTGCAGCCCATTCCATTGTAGTCGAAACCATTTCTATTACGTAAGCACAAACAAAAATCAAGTATTGAGTAGATCAAAATGTCAGACCATTTAATGAACACCTATAACCGTCAGCCAGTGACCTTTACTAAAGGTGAGGGCGTTTGGCTATGGGATATTGCAGGTGAAAAGTATTTAGATGCGCTCGCAGGCGTCGCCGTGAACGGCTTGGGGCATGCGCACCCTAAATTAGTCAATGCTATTGCTAAGCAAGCAGCTAAGCTCATTCATGTGTCCAACATTTATCAAATTGCTGAGCAGTCTGCATTGGCGGATAAGTTGTGCGAAATTTCAGGCATGGATAAAGTGTTTTTCTGCAACTCAGGCTGTGAGGCGAATGAGGCGGCGATTAAGATTGCGCGGCTTTATGGGCACAATAAAGGCGTAGAAATGCCTGAAATTATTGTGATGGAGCAATCATTTCATGGGCGTACCTTAGCCACGCTTTCGGCCACGGGCAACCGTAAAGTGCAAGCTGGTTTTGAGCCGCTGGTGAGTGGTTTTATTCGCGTGCCTTACGATGATGTTGAAGCCGTGAAGCAAGTGGCGTTACATCATCCAAACATCGTTGCGATACTGGTTGAGCCAGTACAAGGCGAAGGCGGTATTAACATTCCTAAAGATGCGGGCGGATACTTGGAAGCCTTGCGCCAAATTTGCGATACGCACGGTTGGTTGTTAATGTTAGACGAAGTACAAACAGGCATCGCTCGCACCGGCACTTGGTTTTCGTTTCAACACACACCGATTAAGCCTGATGTAATGACGCTGGCAAAGGGCTTGGGTTCAGGCGTGCCAATTGGTGCTTGTGTGGCAAGTGGCAAGGCGGCCGAGGTATTTACCTATGGCAAGCATGGCTCAACGTTTGGCGGCAACCCATTAGCCACTGCGGCTGGGTTGGCGACACTTAATATTATCGAAGAAGAAGGTTTGCGTGAGAATGCTGAAAAAATCGGCAATCTAATCCGCGAAGGCTTTAATGCTGAATTTAAAACCACTCAGGGCGTAGTTGTGGTGCGCAATGCAGGTTTGATGATAGGCATTGAGCTAGATCGCCCTTGCGGTGATTTAGTGAGAATGGCATTGGATGCTAAACTACTGATTAACGTGACCGCAGATAATGTAGTGCGCTTATTACCACCGTTGGTGATGAGTGAGGCTGAGGCAACAGAGCTGGTGCAACGGTTAGCGGCTTTGATTAAAACATTTCTAACGAAATAAATATCAATCAATTATTTACAACTATTTAACTGTAGCCAGTTTCAATAAAAACTGAGCTACCAAACTATGATGGCAATAAAACATTTTTTACAATTTAATGATCTAAACCGTGACGAGCTCGAGCATGTATTTGAGCGCACGCGCTGGATTAAGAGTCAATTCAAGGCTTATCAACAATACTGGCCGTTACAAGACCGCACATTGGTGATGATTTTTGAAAAAGCCAGTACACGCACACGACTTTCGTTTGAAGCTGGCATGCAGCAATTGGGTGGTTCAGCCATCTATTTGAACACGCGTGATTCACAGCTTGGACGTGGTGAGCCGGTAGAAGACGCTGCGCAGGTGATTTCACGCATGAGTGATATCGTGATGATTCGTACCTACGAGCAAGAGATTATTGAACGCTTTGCCGCTAATTCGCGCGTGCCGGTGATTAACGGTTTAACCAACGAATATCACCCATGCCAGACATTAGCAGACATTTTTACCTTTATTGAACACCGTGGTTCTATTCAAGGCAAAACAGTGGCTTGGATAGGTGACAGTAATAACGTATGCAATACATGGTTGCAAGCGGCAGAAGTGCTGGATTTTAACGTGCATGTTTCAACGCCACCGGGCTATGAAGTTGAGCCTGAGCGCGCTAATTTATATGGCAATGACCACTTTGAAGTGTTTGCAGATCCGATGGATGCGGCAAAAGGCGCTGATTTGGTGACGACAGATGTATGGACCAGTATGGGTTTTGAAGCGGAAAACGAAGAGCGCATGCGCGACTTTGCTGATTGGCAGGTCGATAGCGACATGATGCGCGTAGCGGCAAAAGATGCGTTGTTTATGCATTGTTTACCAGCGCATCGCGGTGAGGAAGTCGCAGCCGATGTGATTGATGGCGCACAAAGTGTAGTGTGGGATGAAGCAGAAAACAGGCTGCATACACAAAAAGCACTGATGGAATATTTATTATTAGGCAAGGTTTAACCAATTACAAAGTTTTATTAGGGAAGAATTTAAGCAATGAGTAAAGTCAATAAAGTAGTTTTAGCCTATTCAGGCGGCTTGGATACTTCAGTCATTTTGAAATGGCTGCAAGATGAGTACAAGTGTGAAATCGTTACTTTTACCGCTGATTTAGGTCAAGGTGAAGAGCTTGAGCCAGCACGTGCTAAAGCTAAAGCTGCAGGTATAAAAGAAATTTACATTGATGATGTACGTGAAGAATTTGTGCGTGATTTTGTATTTCCGATGTTCCGCGCTAATACCGTGTATGAAGGTGAATACTTGCTAGGCACTTCAATTGCGCGCCCTTTGATTGCAAAACGTTTGATTGAAATTGCAGCTGAAACCAATGCTGATGCAATCTCACACGGTGCAACGGGTAAAGGGAATGATCAGGTACGTTTTGAGCTAGGTGCTTACGCATTAAACCCGAATATTCAAATCATCGCCCCATGGCGTGAGTGGGATTTGTTAAGCCGCGAAAAATTGATGGCTTATGCCGAAAAACATGGTATTCCAGTTGAAATGAAACATAAACAAGGCGGTAGCCCATATAGCATGGATGCTAACTTGTTGCATATTTCATACGAAGGTCGTCATTTAGAAGATCCAGCTGCAGAAGCTGAAGAATCAATGTGGCGTTGGAGTGTTAGCCCGGAAAAGGCGCCTGATGCTGCCGAGTATTTAGATATTGAATATGTGAATGGTGACCCGGTGAGTTTAAATGGTGAGGCCATGAAGCCGCATGAGTTATTAGCACACTTGAATAAAATTGGCGGCAAGCATGGTGTTGGCCGTTTAGACTTGGTCGAGAATCGTTACGTAGGCATGAAATCTCGTGGCTGCTATGAAACGCCAGGCGGCACAATTATGCTTAAAGCGCACCGTGCGATTGAGTCCATTACATTAGACCGCGAAGTTGCTCATTTGAAAGATGATTTGATGCCACGCTACGCCAGTATGATTTACAACGGTTACTGGTGGAGCCCTGAGCGTATTGCCTTGCAAACCTTGATCGACCACACGCAAACTTCAGTGAATGGCTGGGTGCGCGTTAAACTTTACAAAGGTAACGTGATTGTGACTGGGCGTGACAGTAAAACAGATTCGTTATTTGACTCTTCTATTGCAACCTTTGAAGATGACAAAGGCGCTTACGATCAAAAAGATGCTGGTGGATTCATTAAATTAAATGCTTTAAGAATGCGTATTGCAGCAAATTTGAGAAATAGAAAATAGCCAACAAAAGCACTACGTTTGAGCACTAGTTTGGAAATAAAAAAGCACCTATTTATTAGGTGCTTTTTTATGGAAAAGCGCTTGATTGGTGGTTATTCAATAATTACACGTCCATTTAGCGGTTGCACAGGGCGGTTGTTGTGGTGTTTTAATACACTTTCAAATACTTCAATTTGTTTTTTAGAGGCTGTCATTGGTGTTTTTATTAACAACCAGCGCACGCCTTCAGAGCATGGTGGCGTGGTAAGTGATCCGCTAAAGCGATAGTAGTCGCGATTTGCTGGAATCATTCCACTGGCTAGCACTCTTGACTTCAAGGTAACTGGCTTATCAATATCACTAGGAATTTGTTTCCAAAGTTTATCTAAACCAGCGTTGGGTTCGCCTTCTTTGAACATCACGCCAATGACGCTGAGATTACCTTTTGCATCCGCATGGACAAAATGTGCTTCTAAAGGAAATGATTTTCCTTTAATTGTATTTTCACTAGGTGCGTGAAAATGCACTTGTTTCAATTGAAAGCTCATATTATCAATCGCCAGTATATTACCTACTTTAAAGTTGGCTTGCACCGTATGCCCATTATTGACGATATCTTTTATGGGGAATTTTTGCAGTAGCTTAAGTGGCTTCAGGCTTGCATCAACCGTATCCTCGATATTGATAGGGGATTGATTGAGCCCGGTGTCGCAGGTCACAAACTCTGGTTTCAGTTTACCCCAGTTTTCTGGACCTGCTTTACCTTCGTATGCCCAATGCGCAGTGTGTGCCGCAGGATTTTCAGATTTCCCTTTGGTTTTAGAGGGTTGTGCGGGTTCTGATTCCTTTTGAGAAATGGGCTCAGCTAAGACCGGCTTTTCGGTGGCAATCTCTGCTTGAGAAGGCGCATTTTTAACGGGCTCAGGTTTTGTTGTTGAGTTGGGTGGGCTCACTGGTGTAGTGGCACTTGGTGTTTTAACTGGCTTACGTACTGAGCAAACGTAGCGCATTGCTAAATCAAAGTCTGTTTCTGGAACGGGCTCAATAAATTCCGCCCCTTTTACATCAATCCCTGCGGAGTAAATAAGTTGGGCATTTAAATACTGAAACACTTGCGAGGTAGCTGACTTTTGTTCGGCACAATTAAAGTACCAAAGTAGCTTCGATAAATCATATTCTTTATCAGGAGATTCAATATTTTTTTGTGGTGTTTTATATTCGATTTTAATCCATGCTCTTGTTAACTGCTCTTTTTGCAAGATGGATTGCTTATCTACAGATAATTTCGAGAGGTTGTTTTCATTTATTTTTACCCATACAGCCGCCATGCTGTTATTCGCCATTGCAAAATACAACAGTAAAGCAATCATAATTTTTTGCATAGCTAGCCTCGTATTAAGTTTTAATGCTGATGGTAACAAAGGTTTGAATAGATAATTATTCTTTAGACATTACCTTACATGAAAATTATGGGATATATGACGTTGTTTTGAATTGATAGTCAGTACTGGATTTATGTCTTAGTTTTTAATTTATGCGGCCTATTGCCGAAATTTAAGGCACGCGACCTTATTTT
>JAURWJ010000146.1 GCA_030655015.1 Methylotenera sp.
GCTAGGTAGTCATTCACCGTAATGACGTGCACACCTTTACCCGTGAGCGCGTTGAGATAGGCCGGCAAGGTTGCCACTAAGGTTTTACCCTCGCCCGTACGCATCTCGGCGATTTTCCCGGCATTGAGCACCATGCCACCAATCAACTGCACATCAAAATGACGCATGCCTAACGCACGAAGGCTACCCTCACGCACCACGGCAAAGGCTTCCGGTAACAGTTTTTCTAATGTTTCTCCATTGGTGTAACGTTGTTTAAACTCTACTGTTTTTGCACGTAACTCGTCATCACTCAAAGCTTGCATCGCAGGCTCTAGCGCATTAATTTGCTGTACTTTTTGCGCGTATTGTTTAACAAGCCTGTCATTACGGCTGCCGAATAATTTTTTGAACATCTTGGAGATCATGAAGGTGTGACTTTCCGTTAAGCAATATAAAACGTTAGGAGTTAATGTTGGTAAATTTAAAAGTGAGATTGTAAACTTGAAATGTAAGTGAGGTAGCAGGTTATGTTGGGCTAGGTGGGGCTTGTTTTTATTTTTTCAATCGCTTGTTTTACTTAATATCGTTGATTTAATTCTAAATAGTCCGTTTTAAATAGATACTTTTGAATCACTGCTTTTAATTGCTGACTTTTAGATACTTTCTAGGATCTAAAGGATTACCATTCAACCTGATTTCGTAGTGCAAATGCGGCCCAGTGGAGCGTCCAGTACTACCTACCTCAGCAATTTTCTGGCCTTTTTCAACACGCTGACCAGCCTTAACCATCAATTTTGAGCCATGCGCATAGCGTGTTTCTAGCCCGAACCCATGATCAATTTTGACAATTTTACCATAATCTGGCGTTTGCTCTGCTGATGAAACAATGCCGCCCGCAGCTGCGTAAATCGATGTCCCTGTCGATGCGGTAAAATCCAGCCCCTCATGAAAAGCTTTATTACCATTAAATGGATCAATACGCCATCCGTAACTGGATGAATTAAAGGCGGCCTCTATAGGGCTACTATTAGGCAAGGTATTTTTTAATACGCTTTTTTGCAATAGCTTGGCTTCTACATCGCTTAAATGTTCAGTGTTAAATTCTATTTGCGACATTAACTCAGCTATTTTCTTTTGCAATTCCACTTCTGACAAGGGCGCACTGCGTACTAATGGACCGCCTCGATTAGCTGGCAGTACTTTTTTCACTGCCGGGTTAGGCAAAGGTGTTGCTTCCAGTTTGGCCGCTGACGCATTAGTACGCGCCTGCTTTGTCTCGCCAGCCAGCTTTGCTAAACGCTCGCTTTGAGCATCTAACTGCATCATACGCGCCTGCATTTCACCCAACTGCAAGGCATAAGCATCAAGATGTTTTTGTGGATTATTAAAAGAAAAATTCAGGTGTTTAGGAATCAATGACTTGACCCCCTTTTGTGATGTGGGTTCCTGTGGCACAATCAGCATTAAGATAAGCAATAGTGGTAATAACACCATCACTGTCGCAATCATGCCTACCTGTAGCACTGAAAGCGTTTTTGCTTTAGCCATATTATTTGAGACTAAGATGATATTCATAAAACCCCTCATCATTGCCAGCATCACTTACCGCCATGCAACGATTTAACACGCTACTTAAGCAACCTGAGCTAATCGCGCTCAATGCACGTAACCAACAAACTCAAGTCGCACAAAAAATTTGGGGGGCAATTGCGCCCGACAACCTGGCTCAATTTAGCCATATTTCCAGCATTGAAAACAAACGCTTTACCGTGTTTGCAAACAACAATGCAGTAGCCGCAAAAATTAAACTTTTGATACCTAGCCTATTGATTAAGCTAGAAAAGCAAGACTGTGAAGTTACTGCAATTCGTGTGAAAGTGCAAGTGAAATCTACCCCGCAAGCTAAGTTAAAATCCTTAAAAAAGCTTAGTCCAATCGCCGCAACTCACCTGCAACAGCTAGGCCAATCGCTATCTGGAACTGCATTAGGTGATGCGTTGATCAAGCTTGCCAAAAACGCTGACTAACCGCCTCTTGGCTCCAAGCAGGCTCCAAAATTGTCCCTACGCCAAAACCTGCCGAGCTTACCAGTTGTTTGACTGACGCATTAGTGCAATAATGAGTTCGCTGTTACAAATCATTTACATCATTAAACAAATTTCAAGTATCAGCACTTAACGCTTGGTTTCAATTTCACACTAGTTTTATTTTGACACAGCTTTATTAGAGATACCCTTTATAAGCAATACAGCAAGTTTTTTAACTAACGTATTTGATAAAAATTTAGATAGGGAGAAATTATGTCGGTTGAATTAATGATTGCCATCGGTGCCGCAACTCTGGCGGTGCTATACGGCGCAGTAATGAGTAAATGGATTTCAGGTTTGCCCGCAGGCAATGCACGTATGCAAGAAATTGCCCACGCTATTCAACAAGGGGCGGCCGCTTATTTAGCCCGCCAATATAAAACCATCACTATCGTGGGCGTTGTTTT
>JAURWJ010000137.1 GCA_030655015.1 Methylotenera sp.
CACAATGCAAGTTTGCGCTCTACTTTGCGTACAGCAATTAAAAAAATTATTAAAGCTGTAGAAGCTGGCGACAAAGCCGCAGCTACTGCTGCTTACAGTGAAAACGTAAGCATCATTGACCGCATTGCGGACAAACAAATCATTCACAAAAATAAAGCATCACGTCATAAAAGCCGTTTAAATGCAGCGATTAAGGCAATGGCTTAATTGTTGTTTAGATAGAGCTTTGCTTACATAGCAATAAAAAAGCCGAATTTATATTCGGCTTTTTTATTGCTATCACATTCAAATTCCACACATGCAGACTTTCTTCTTAAACCCAGATTTTCTATTAGGTTAAAATGTTGTTAAAAACCGTTCTTGGTGAGATTACTTGTCAAACCTTAAATATGATCCTTAGGCAGACTCAGGGTGAACGAATTTTTGGCTAATGGGGAGTCTGCGGTAAATTTAAGGGTTGATGCACACACTGGATATTAGGCTTGGCACTCAAGAAAATTCAGTGAATTTTTCTAGTTGCGCACGACCTCAGCGCAACTAATCCCCTATATTCAAGTCCGACCGCACCTGCATTGCCTGCTTGATTGCCTCATCGCGACTTGCGTTAACGATAGTGTAATGTCCCATTTTTCTGCCCGCGCGTGCCGCTTGTTTACCGTATAAATGCAATTTAAGTTGCGGGTTATCCAGTGCAAACTGCCACGCGGGTTCGGTTTGCTGCAACGCGCCATCATCGGGCCAAATATCGCCTAACAGATTCACCATCACGGCAGGGCTATGCTGACGACTACTACCTAACGGTAAGCCAGTCATTACGCGAACTTGTTGTTCAAATTGGTTGGTGATACAAGCATCTATCGTGCAATGACCAGAATTATGCGGACGTGGTGCAATTTCATTCACCAATAACTCTCCATTGCATACAAAAAACTCCACGCCTAACACACCCGTATATTCCAACTTCTCGGCCACACTAATAGCCAGTTTTTGCGCTTGGTGGTTCACAGCATCACTACCGCGAGCCGGCACAATAGAAATATCTAAAATACCGTTAAGGTGACTGTTTTCAGTGGTTGGAAATGTCGCTACATGGCCATTCACACCTCGTGCCAACACCACTGAAACTTCATAATCGAGTTTCAGCATTTTTTCCAGCACGCATTCTTCTTGAGCAAACCCTGCAAAAGCCTGTTTAGCCTCAGCCAAATTAGCCACACGCGCCTGACCTTTACCGTCATAACCAAATCTGGCGACTTTAAGAATTGCAGGGTAAATGTCATGATCATCTGCAGGTAAATCAATCACAGCATTAATCACCGCATAAGGCGCCACAGGCAAACCAGCTTCTTTAAGAAAGTTTTTCTCACTTACGCGATGCTGAGCAATAGCAACGCTTTGTGCTGAAGGGCGCACTGTGATGCTTTTAGCCAAAGTTTCTAATGTTGCTGCTGGTACGTTTTCAAATTCAGTGGTGACTGCTTGACAGCCCTCAGCCATTTGCTTGAGCGCAACGGCATCATCATATTTTGAACAAATATGTACATCTGCAATTTTACCAGCAGGGCTGTTTTCATCCGGGTCTAATACGGTAACCTTATAGCCCATTTCATGGGCAGCAATCACAAAAAAACGGCCAAGCTGGCCGCCGCCTAACATGCCCAGCATTGCTGGTGGCAAGATTACTAAATGTTGCTCTAAGTTTTGGTTCATATATTAACTGCTATTAAATTTAAGTTTTTTACTAACGACTATCAACTAATAAAATCTAACGACTTCAAGGTTGATCATTCAACGCCATGTTGTGTACTTTTTCAGCTTGATTTTTACGAAAATCAGCAAGTTTATTAGCTAAATCCGTATCATGATTAGCAAGTATAGACACTGC
Organism: Methylotenera sp.; assembly: GCA_030655015.1. Taxonomy (GTDB): domain Bacteria; phylum Pseudomonadota; class Gammaproteobacteria; order Burkholderiales; family Methylophilaceae; genus Methylotenera. The sequence continues at coordinate 1,886 of JAURWJ010000137.1, forward strand.
AAATAAGCCTGCGTTTGCAGCACCAGCATCCCCAATCGCAAAAGTAGCCACTGGAATACCTTTGGGCATTTGCACGATTGATAGCAATGAGTCCTGCCCTTGCAAGTGCTTAGATGGGACGGGCACGCCTAGTACTGGCAGTGTCGTTTTAGCGGCTATCATGCCTGGCAAATGTGCGGCGCCGCCCGCACCTGCAATAATGACTTGAATACCATTCGCTGCCGCAGTTTCGGCAAATTGAAACATTAAATCGGGGGTACGGTGTGCCGAAACGACTTTAGCTTCATAAGCCACGCCAAAGTCAGCCAACATTTGTGCCGCATTTTTCATTACAGGCCAATCGCTGTCTGAACCCATGAGGATCGCGACTAATGGTTTATTATTTGCCATATCTTTCCTTTTTACAGAAGTATCCAATTCGTTTTACAATAAAACCAGACTATCGCGATGAATTAACTCCACCTCATCCATGTAACCCAAAATTGTTTCTATTTCATGGCTAGGCTTACGCATAATTCTAGCCGCCTCACTCGCAGAATAGTTCACCAAGCCACGCGCTATCTCTGTGCCTTCTGCATCTACACAAGCCACCACATCACCGCGCTCAAAATAACCCTCCACTGCAGTCACGCCTATCGGCAGTAAGCTTTTACCTTCGGATCTCAACACTTTGACTGCGCCAGCATCTAATACTAATTTACCCGTCATGCGCAAATGATCTGCAAGCCACTGTTTACGTGCTGCTGTTTTCATTTGCGTCGCTTCCAGATGTGTACCAATCGCTTCGCCTGCGCTTAAACGCACCAGCACATCTTTTTCACGCCCGGATGCAATCACGGTATGTGCGCCACTACGTGCGGCACGTTTTGCTGCTAGAATCTTAGTGAGCATACCTCCAGTACCAACGCTACTACCTGCGCCACCTGCCATTTGCTCTAAAGCCAAGTCACCTGCTGTAGCATGTTGAATAAAAGTCGCATCAGGGTCTTTGCGTGGATCAGCAGAATACAAGCCTTGCTGATCAGTTAAAATCACCAAGGTATCCGCTTCTATCAAATTTGCCACCAGTGAAGCCAAAGTATCATTATCACCAAAACGAATTTCATCTGTAACCACAGTATCGTTTTCATTGATAATCGGGATCACTTTCATATCCAACAAAGTGCGCAACGTGCTACGCGCATTGAGATAACGTTTTCTATCAGCTAAATCATCATGCGTTAACAGCACTTGAGCAGTATGCAATCGGTGCTGACTAAAGCAGCTTTCATACATTTGCACCAAGCCCATTTGCCCGACAGCTGCTGCAGCTTGCAATTCATTTACTGCGGTTGGGCGTTTTTTCCAACCTAGACGCTGCATGCCTTCAGCCACTGCACCGCTTGAAACCAATACGATCTGCCGACCTTGCTGCGACAATGTTGCGACTTGCGTCGCCCATGCAGCAATTGCCGTTTGATCTAAACCGTTGCCATCATTGGTCACCAAGCTAGAACCCACTTTAACCACAATGACTTTTGCGTCTAGTACCAAAGATTTAAATTCAGGCGATTTCATACTAAACTTCTTTATTACTCACCACTGGAGTAGCCGCACTTTCATTGATTAAGCCACTGTTTTTCAAAGCGTCTTCTTCTAAATGTTTGTTTTCTTCAATGTGCTGCATAATCGCGTAAGTCAGCTCTTTGCAGCCAATACCACTGATTGCTGAAATCGCAAATACACGGCCTTTCCAGCCATAGTCTTTAACAAATTTGTCTACCACTTCCTGTGAATTTTGCAACATATCAATTTTATTCAGCACCAGCCAGCGTGGTTTATTATAAAGTGCCTCATCGTATTTTCTAAGCTCTTCAACAATGGCTTTCGCCTCATGCACCGGGTCAACAGCCTCATCAAACGGAGCAATATCCACCAAATGCAGCAACAAAGAGGTGCGCTGCAAATGCCGTAAAAATTGATGCCCAAGCCCGGCACCTTCAGCCGCACCTTCAATAATGCCGGGAATATCTGCAATCACAAAACTACGCTCTGCATCTACGCGCACCACACCTAAATTGGGATGCAATGTAGTGAAAGGATAATCAGCCACTTTTGGTTTTGCCGCAGAAACCGATCGAATAAATGTCGACTTACCCGCGTTAGGCATACCCAGCAGCCCCACGTCGGCCAACACTTTAAGCTCTAAATAAAGTTCAAATTCCTCACCTGGGTCGCCCTTTGTACATTGGCGAGGTGCACGATTTAAGCTTGATTTAAAATGCACATTACCTAACCCCCCCTTACCGCCTGCGGCCATTTTCGCTCGTTGCCCATGTTCGCTCAAATCTACCAGCATCTGTCCGCTAGCTTTATCTGAAATAACCGTACCAACGGGCACGCGTAAAACCATGTCCTCACCTTTGGCACCATAACACTCTGCACTACGGCCGTTCTCTCCGCGTTGTGCTCTAAAGCTGCGCGTGTATCGGTAATCAACTAAGGTGTTAATGTTGAGATCAGCCTCAACAATGATAGAGCCACCACGGCCGCCATCGCCACCACTAGGACCACCTAATGGCTCGTATTTCTCTCGACGAAACGTGGCAACGCCATTACCGCCATCTCCTGCGAAAATTTTAATCGTTGCTTCATCTATAAATTTCATGTGTAGAGTGTACCAAATAAAAAAGCCCCATCAAACGATGAGGCTTTGATTATTGTTAATGTAACTTAAGCTGTAACAATAATACTAACAGTATGACGCTTTAAAGCACCTTTAATTGCAAAAGCCACTTTACCATCAGCTTTAGCATATAAAGTGTGATCTTTACCCATACCTACATTTTCACCAGCGTGCATTTTTGTACCGCGCTGACGCACGATAATGCTACCTGCTGTTACTACAGTTTCACCAAAGGCTTTAACACCTAAACGTTGTGAGTGCGAATCGCGACCGTTACGTGAACTACCACCTGCTTTTTGTGTGCCATGATTTAATCCCTTAGCTCTAAAACTACTTAATTACAGTTGCTTACACTGCTTATTTAGCAGCGATTGCT
>JAURWJ010000029.1 GCA_030655015.1 Methylotenera sp.
CATGCGGTCAATAGCATTGAAAAGCGGCTGCTCAGCCAAGGTTTTACCCCACTTGATGAAACGAAAACTTGGCAACTTACCGCTGGGGAAAGTTATTTTGTAGTGCGCGCTGGTGCGTCCATCATTGCCTTCACACTTGGCAAACAGCCATTGCCAAATACTGGGCTACGCATCGTTGGCGCACATACTGATTCATCTGGATTGCGCCTCAAACCACAAGCTGCATTTGGTGGCGATGGTTTGGTGAGAATAGGCGTTGAAGTATATGGTGGGCCGATTTTAGCCACATTTACTGACCGCGATTTAAGCATTGCCGGGCGCGTTACACTTCGGACTGAACATGGCCATGAAATCAGGTTGCTGAAGTTTGACGATGCACTGATGCGTTTGCCAAATTTAGCCATCCACATGAACCGTGAGGTGAATGATCAAGGTTTAAAACTCAACAAACAGACAGAATTACCATTACTATTTGCCGAAAGTGAAGACGGTATTGAGGCAGATAAACAATTCTTAACCTATATTGCACAAGCGCTCAATGTGGAAATGTCGGCTATTTTAAGTTTTGAGTTTAATGTTTGTGATACGCAAAAAGGGGCATTCTGGGGTGCCAATCAAGCATTTATCGCCAATAGCCAGCTGGATAACTTAGCCTCGTGCCATGCTGCAATCACCGCGCTTTTAGCTACTAAAAACCAAAAAGCAACCAGCCTCTGTGCGCTGTTTGATCATGAAGAAGTCGGCAGCGAAAGTGCATCTGGTGCCAGCGGCAGTTTTTTATCCGATGTGATCAATCGCATTGCCGCCAGCACGGGCTTAACTGAAGAAGCGCGACTGCGCGCATTAGCGCAAAGTTTTTTTATCAGTGCAGACATGGCGCACGCCTACCATCCCAACCACCCCAATGCTTATGAGCCTTGCCACCATGTCTTGGTCAACCATGGCCCTGTGATCAAAACCAATGCCAATCAGCGCTATTCAACCAATGCCGACACGGCGGCACGCTTTATTACACTTTGTGAACGCGCAAACGTGCCTTATCAGCAATATGTGCACCGCACAGATTTAGGCTGTGGCAGCACCATTGGCCCAATCGTAGCATCAAATTTAGGGATTCCAAGTGTTGATGTAGGCTCGCCAATGTGGGCAATGCATAGCATTAGAGAAAGCGCCGGCGTGCTTGACCACAGCTATATGGTGGCAGTATTAAGCGAGTTATTCAATTCGTAAGAGATTCGCGTCGCAAAGCACATATTTAACCTCTAATCAGTCTCGGTTTTGTGCTCACTGACTCACATCAGGGTTTTTTAATCGTTAGTGCTTGCCCTACCGCGCCGGTATAGAACACCACAATTCTTGCCGGAACAATGCCGACACTACGTCCGTTATGCCAAACATTAACCACTTCGGCTAGAGAGTCACCCTTCTCCAGATGCTTGACTCTGCCATCTTCAAGCGAAACATCCAGTGCCCCATCAATTAGTACTGCAAACGATGATACTGGATGCAGATGCCAACCCGTTTCTCCGCCCAATGCAATTTCAACAATCAGCCCAGTGACCTCTGCCTGACCTGAAGGATAGCTAATAGGCTGGCCATCCCAACTCGTGGTGGTTTTGAGCAGAGGAGTAACTGTGACACTGTCACTATGATCCAACGCATGTGCATTAAGGCTAAATAGCGCGGCTAAAACAAACCCTGTAAATCTCATTTTTTACTCTCCATAGCGCCGATCACCTGATGACTTATCAATTAAGTAAGCATCATACGCACAGTGCCACTAGCTACAAAATACATTTTATTAACTAAGTTTGAACTATGTGCCTTATCAGCATCATTTTAGAGTAAATAGATTACAGCCTTTATGTAAAGCTAAACTAAACGCAATATCGTGTATAAATACTTCGTGCAAAGCGCTCAGATTAAGTGAAGCCACACACAACAACAAAACTTATGTCTATAATCTAAACTAATAATTTTAATGTCTGGTGCCCCATGCAAGCTATTGAAACAACCATCGCCACACTCGCCAGCTGGATATGGGGTGCGCCAATGTTAACGCTATTACTAGGCACTGGGCTTTACCTCACCATATTGCTCAAAGGGCTACAGTTTCGTGCACTACCGCTCGCGTTTAAATACATCTTCCATAAAGACCGTCACCACGAAGGCGACATTAGCCATTTTGCAGCGCTAATGACTGCACTCGCCGCCACCGTAGGCATCGGCAACATTGTCGGAGTTGCCACCGCCATTACACTGGGCGGCCCTGGCGCGGTATTTTGGATGTGGATTACAGGCTTGGTAGGTATGGCCACTAAATATGCAGAAGCCGTATTGGCGGTTAAGTATCGCGAAAAAGGCCCGCACGGTATGCGCGGCGGTCCTATGTACTACCTTGCCAACGGTGCTGGCTTGCCATGGCTAGGCACGTTATTTGCCATATTTACCGCTTTCGCTGCATTTGGCATCGGCAATATGACGCAAGCCAATGCGACTGCCAAAATTTTTGAATCCACGTTTCACATTGCCCCGCACATCACGGGCTGGGTGTTGATGCTACTCACAGGCGCTGTGATTCTTGGCGGCATTAAATCTATCGGAAAATTCACCTCACTGTTAGTGCCATTTATGATAGTGGCCTACGTAGGAACGGCTTTAATTGTGCTCCTTATCAATGCAGATAAAATCCCCCATGCGTTCTCACTCATTTTTTATCATGCATTTAACCCTGCTGCGGCAACTGGCGGTTTTGCTGGTGCAACCATTGCTGCCGCCATGCGTTTTGGTATCGCGCGCGGTATATTTTCAAACGAATCCGGCTTAGGCTCGGCGCCTATTGCAGCGGCGGCGGCACGCACTAACGACCCAGTAAAACAGGCACTGGTGAGCATGACACAAACCTTTATCGATACCTTGGTAGTTTGCACCATGACGGCACTGATTATCCTCACCGCCACCTCTTGGACGCAAGGTATGAGCGCTGGTGAGCTCACTAGCGCCAGCATGGCAGAAACCCTGGGCGATACTGGGAAAATTATCGTCGCCATTGCAACAGCCTTATTCGCCTAATCCACCCTCATCGGCTGGAATTATTACGTTGAAAAAGCCATTGAATATTTATTCGGCCCAAAAGCCATTGCCGCTTACCGTGTATTATTTACTGCCACCGTCATAGTAGGCGCCACCATGAGCTTAGAATTTGTGTGGAATTTTTCAGACCTGATGAACGGCATGATGGCAATTCCAAACTTAATCGGCTTGTTATTATTAGCCAAAGTAGTAAAAGCCGAAACCGACAGGTTTTTTAGCACGCACCATTCCAAATAACAGAAAGTCATAGAGAACCATTATGAATATTCCCGCTAAACGTAGCCACTGGGGCAATCGTTGGACATTTATATTAGCTACCGCTGGCTCTGCTATTGGCCTAGGCAATATTTGGAAACTGCCCTACATGATAGGCGTAAACGGTGGCAGCGCCTTTGTTTTAGTGTTTATTCTATGCATTCTATTGGTGGGCATTCCGCTGATGATGACTGAAATCTTACTCGGACGTCGTGCGCAAAAAAATCCTTACAACGGCATGCAAGCCTTAGCCGCTGAAGCTAACGTTTCGCGTTCCTGGAAATACCTGGGTGGCATGGGCATGGTCACCGGTCTTCTAATTCTGGGCTTTTACAGTGTGATCGGTGGTTGGGTTTTAAGCTACATCTACTACGCATCGACGGGCACCTTCGCTGGCATTGAAGGTCCGCAATCAGTCGCCAATTTTAATGCGTTACTCGCCTCACCTATTACACTACTATTTTGGCACACGGTTTTTATGCTACTCACCATGAGCGTGGTGGCACGTGGCGTAAACTCAGGATTAGAAAAAGCCAACAACATCTTGATCCCTGCATTATTTATGATTTTACTTGTACTGTTAGGCTACAGCTTATCAGAGGGTGACATGCACTTAGCTGTACAGTTTATGTTCAATCCTGATTTTGGAAAAATCACACCGGTAGTCGTGTTAACGGCTTTAGGTCATGCCTTTTTTTCTTTGAGCTTAGGCATGGGCGCTGTTATGGTCTATGGTTCCTATTTACAACGCCACATCTCAATTGCACGTACCACCATTTATATTGCCCTTGCAGACACAATGCTCGGGCTTTTAGTCGGGCTTGCGATATATGCTTTGGTTTTTGCCAATCACTTACCCGCTGCCGCAGGACCTGGCTTAATTTTTCAAACACTGCCGATTGCCTTTGGGCACATGCCTGGGGGTCATTTCATTGGCACTTTGTTTTTTATGTTAGTAGCCTTTGCCGCCTGGACATCCGCCATTTCATTAGTAGAGCCCGCCATCGCATGGATCGTTGAAAACAAAGAAATGAAAAGAACGACGGCAGCTTGGTTGATTGGAATTAGTGTTTGGTTGCTAGGCGTAGCGGTACTACTTTCTTTCAATGAATGGAAAGAAATTAAAATCATCTTCGGACTTAATATTTTTGAAACTTTAGATAAGCTCACTTCAACCATATTATTGCCATTAGGCGGCTTATTTATGGCAATTTTTGCAGGTTACTTTATGAAAAAAACCCACTCACAAGAAGAGCTCAACCTGCATCGCAATGGCTATGATTTATGGCGCTTCACTAATAACTTCGTGGCGCCAATAGCCATTTTTGCAGTATTTCTGTACTTGTTTGGGATATTGAAGGGTTGAAGCCACAAAAAAGCCAGCTTTTTGAGCTGGCTTTTAAAATAACTGCACTGTGGATTACAGTGATAACACCCATTGTACGACTGTTTTAATATCAGCATCTTTCACTTGTGGGCTATTAGCTGGCATCGGCATAGGACCCCAAGTACCGCTACCACCTTTTTTAACTTTTTCAATCAATGTTGCTTCAGCAGTTTTGTTACCTTTGTATTTTGCTGCAACATCTTTGAATGCTGGGCCTAATACTTTTTTATCAACACTGTGGCAGGCTAAACAGCCGCTTTTTTGTGCTAAAGCTTGAGCTGCAGCAGCGTCAACTGCATTTGCTTGAGCCGCAACTAACAGTGAACCAGCAGCAGCGATTGTTAATAGTAAAGCTTTCATGCTATCTCCTTGAATTAACGCTTAATAATAATATTTATAAGAATTTTACAACCCGTTTATCATACCCAATATTTAAATTTTTACCAATGACTTAAATCAAGTATCAATATTAAATCCGGCTAATCAAACCTGATAAATCATCAACACTCTGTAAGCACTCAACGCCACGACAAACCCACGCGTTGACATCCTCGGCCAAATTTCTTTGTAAAGTTGCGGGTAGCACTTTTGCCGTTTCATCCAAGTAAAAAAATAAATGATGCGAGTAATAATGCTGGCTGAGTGCATGCCGCCATTTTTTTAACTTTGCAGACTCACCACGCAAAATCACCATGGTTGGTGGTGTTAAGTATTCGTCTAATACATGCGTTAAACTGGCACAACCTGCGGGGCTACGTTTAAGCACAGAATCAAACGCTTGCAAAGTACGCTCAGCCGCTTGCAAATAGCGCGGCTCTCCGAGTACGTGCCCCAAGCGCTGTAAGGCAACTGCGGCAATGCCATTGCCATTGGGGGTTGCGTTGTCATAGCCTTGTTTAGCACGATGAATTAAAGTCTCATGATGATGCGCGGTAAAATAAAACCCGCCGTCTTCGGCTGCAAAATTATCTAGCAACGCCTCCGCTAAATCTTCAGCAAACTGCATGTCGATGCTTCTGTAGTCAGCCTGCATGAGCTCAATTAAGGCATCCAGTAAAAATGCATAGTCATCTAAATAAGCGTTGAGGTGCGCTTTGTCGTCTTTGCATGTTGCCAGCAGGCGGCCATCTACCCACAATTTTTCACGAATAAAATCCACTGAACCTTGCGCCAGCAATATCCAATCTGCCCGATTAAACACGCGCCCCGCGCGGCTCAAGCCTTTAATCACCAGAGCATTCCAGGAAGTAAGAATTTTATCGTCTCGTCCTGGATGGCTGCGCTTCTCTCGCGCAGCAAATAATTTAGCACGGGCACTACTCAACAATTCCACCTCATCCGCACTTGGCATGGTGGCCAAATAAGGATGCCAAGCCTGCGTTTGAGAATGCGGGTCTTCAAAATTTGGCGCGCGATCAAAACCAAAACAGCGGCTGGCGACTACAAATTCTTCAGGCGTCAGCAAAGCTTTTACTTCACTTGGCTGCCAAATGTAAAATGCGCCTTCTTCACTGTGTCCATGTGCATCCAGTGAATCAGCATCTAGCGACGAATAAAACGCCCCTTGCGGCGAGCGCATTTCTCGCTCTAACCAGCTCACCGTTTCTTCTATCACTTGCGCATACATGGCTCTATCCGCAGCATTTTTGCTGAGTTGCCAGCCATCCGCATACAAACATAGCAACTGTCCGTTGTCATACAACATTTTTTCAAAATGCGGAATATTCCAGCGCTCATCTACAGAATAGCGACAAAACCCGCCACCTATTTGGTCATAAATGCCACCCGCCGCCATCGCTGAGAGCATCTGCAATGCCATAGTCTCGGCTTGATTATTGCTAGCTTTAGCTTGGTGCAGCAATAAGGTCACATCAGCAGGATTTGGAAATTTTGGCGCAGAACCAAAGCCGCCATACTCAAAATCAAAACCTGCTTTCAATTGCTCAAAGCCCTGCATAATCGTGTTTTCATCTGCCGTAACGACAGCACTTGCAACGGGAATAGTCCGCGCCAAAGCCAGTGCAAGCTGACGATTTTGCAGCATCATATCGTCTTTGCGCTCATGATAATAAGCCGCCACCCGTGGAATGAGCTCGCTAAACCCTGGCAATTGATAACGTGCAGTCTTTGGAAAATACGTGCCTGTAAAATAAGGCTCTTGATTGGGCGTTAAGAATACAGTCAGCGGCCAGCCACCGCTTTTATTACTAAGCATGCTATGCGCGGTTTGATAAATCTGGTCAATATCAGGGCGCTCTTCGCGGTCCACTTTGATATTGATAAAATTTGCGTTCATGATGGCCGCAGTTGCGTCGTCCTCAAACGACTCATGCGCCATCACATGACACCAGTGGCAGGCAGAATAGCCAATGGAAAGCAATATCGGCTTGTTTTGTGCTTTGGCTAGATTAAGCGCCTCTTCACCCCATGGGTACCATTGCACAGGGTTTTGGGCATGTTGCAGTAAATAAGGGCTGGTTTCTTCTGCAAGACGGTTAGTCATGAAGGCTATAGCGCCTCTACGCTATATTCCACCGACATCGTATGCGTTCTATTTGGCGAAATCACCACTGAGTTCTCAAGTGCATTGGCGGTTTCTACACAGACAGTTTTGCGCCATTCGTCCGTATTACCCATATCACCCATGGCACGGGCTTTTTCTGCGCCTGGTGTCCACACCACCGTGGTATCACTGCCAGATTTACCCACTCGAATCACGCGGTTGTATATTGGATCATGCACCAAACAATCTGAATTGTGATCTAAGTAAACGCGGTCAAACTCACCGTTAAACTTTAATATATTGTGCTCAACATAACGCTGATAATGGCGCAATTTATCGGCAAAAATACAGTCTTGCAAACCGGTAATTCTGATATTTTCAACATCACTCACATTGAGGTAAGTATGAAAAGCCTCACCAATCAAAAACGGATGATCAGCTTTATTGGTGGTAGATAAATCAATTTTCAATCGCTTACCTATCGTCACTACCATCGTCAGCACATAGGCATAAGAAAGCTGCCTTTTGGTTTCTACCGTTTCCTCCATTTGCAACACAATGCGCGTGGCATCGGTATCGGTAGAGTCTGCATCGATCAATTGCCACGGAATCACACGCGCAAACCCATGCGGACACAACGTGCTATCGGTAGGATGTGCGCCAAACCATGGCCAACAGACGGGAATGCCGCCACGTATTGAGCGACCTTTGACGTATCTGGCATGATCTGACAGCCAAAGTACAGGTTGCTTTTCACACTTTGGTTGCCAATGAATCACATGACCGCCTTGCAGGGCAATTTTAGCGGTAGCTAAAGGATTATCAATTTCTAAATACTGCAAACCATTCGCATCCTCAGTCACTTTTACATGGGGATGCAGGGCGGAGCATGCTTGCTCGCTTTTTTTTCTAAATATATGTTCTTCTAACGAGTCCAATGTCATACCTTGCCTTATCAAAATCTAACTTTAGAGGTTAACGTTTTAATTTTAATCAAAGTTAACCTCTAAAAATAATTATTTCATTGTTTTAATTTGCGATTACTTTTCTATCTGCCCTTATTTCTCAATCTGAGAAACATCGCGTACTGCGCCACGCGCCGCACTGGTGCTCATGGCGGCATAAGCACGCAACGCAGGTGAAACAGCACGTTCACGATTCACTGGCTTCCATGCCTCTTTACCTTTAGCTTCCATTTTTGCACGGCGATGTGACATGTCTTCATCACTAACGGCTAAATGGATCGTGCGGTTTGGAATGTCAATTTCAATAGTGTCGCCCTCTTCAACCAAGCCAATCGCACCGCCTTCAGCCGCCTCTGGTGAGGCATGGCCAATACTCAAGCCCGATGTACCGCCTGAAAAACGACCATCTGTGAGCAATGCGCATACTTTACCTAAATCTTTAGATTTTAAGTACGAGGTAGGATAAAGCATTTCCTGCATGCCAGGGCCGCCGCGTGGGCCTTCGTAACGGATCACCACTACGTCACCCGCTACAATTTTATCGGCAAGAATCGCCTCAACTGTAGCGTCTTGGGATTCAAAAATACGCGCACGCCCAGTAAACTTCAAGATACTGTCATCCACACCCGCAGTTTTCACAATACAGCCATCTAAAGCAATATTGCCATAAAGCACTGCCAAGCCGCCATCTTGCGAGTAGGCATGCGCTTTATCGCGAATACAACCCTCAGCACGGTCATCATCCAGCGTTGGGTAAAGCATACTTTGACTAAAGGCAATGGTGGTTGAAATGCCGCCTGGTGCTGCGCGGAAGAACTTTTTAACCTCTTCGTCCTGCGTGACTTTAATATCCCATTGATCCAACGCATCACCCATGGTTGCGCTATGCACGGTAGGCGTATCGCGGTGGATTACCCCTGCGCGATCTAACTCACCCAAAATACCCATCACACCACCTGCATGATGCACGTCTTCCATGTGGAATTTTTGCGTTGCTGGCGCCACTTTGCACACACAAGGCACTTTACGTGAAATACGGTCAATATCACTCATGGTGAAATCTAAACCAGCCTCATGTGCGGCCGCCAGCAAATGCAGCACAGTATTAGTAGAGCCGCCCATTGCCACATCTAGACTCATCGCGTTTTCAAAGGCTTTCATATTAGCAATGCTGCGCGGCAACACTGAGTAATCATCCTGCTCATAATGGCGTTTTGCCAATTCAACAATCAAACGCCCAGCTTTTAAGAATAATTCCTTACGTGCACCGTGTGTAGCAAGCGCAGAACCATTGCCTGGCAAACTTAAACCTAAGGCTTCTGTTAAACAGTTCATGGAGTTTGCAGTAAACATACCAGAACATGAACCGCAAGTTGGACAAGCCGAGCGCTCAATGGCTTCAGATTTTTCATCACTGACTTTGCTATCAGCGGCCGCCACCATGGCATCAACCAAATCTAACTTTAGCGTTTCACCTTGCCAGTTTACTTTGCCCGCTTCCATTGGCCCACCAGACACAAACACCACTGGAATATTCAAACGCAACGCCGCCATCAACATCCCCGGCGTGATTTTGTCACAGTTTGAAATACACACCAGCGCATCTGCACAGTGCGCATTCACCATGTATTCCACACTATCTGCAATTAAATCGCGGCTTGGCAAACTGTACAACATACCGCCGTGACCCATGGCAATGCCATCATCCACCGCAATGGTGTTGAATTCTTTAGCCACACCGCCGGCTTTTTCAATCTCGCGCGCAACTAACTGGCCCATATCTTTTAAATGCACATGGCCTGGTACAAATTGGGTAAATGAGTTACAAACAGCGATGATAGGCTTATCAAAATCACCGTCCTTCATCCCGGTAGCGCGCCATAAAGCGCGGGCGCCCGCCATGTTGCGGCCATGAGTGGTAGTGCGTGAACGATAAACTGGCATAATAAAAATCCGTTAAATTGTAATCAATAAATTAAGGTGTAATTTTAGACTAGCTAGCGCTAACTAGCCAAAGAAATGTGAGCGCAAAACCTATCTTGCTACAGAATATTGACGCACCCATGCAGCAAAACTCGCTTCATCCATCTCGCCAGCGGCAACAGCGAGCATGGTGAGCGTAGCGTCCACCCGTGTCGCTTTTAATTTATAGCCATTCAGACCCAAAAACAAACCAACCGAAAGAAAAGCGGCTCGTTTGTTACCATCTACAAACGCATGATTTTTTGCGAGGCCAACACCGTACGCAGCAGCTAATTCTGCGAAATCTGGCGTGCCATACATCGCCAAATTAACAGCTCGATTGAGCGCAGAATCCAGCAAGCCTTCATCTCTGATGCCAGATGCGCCGCCATGTAGCGCCAAACTCTCATCGTGCAAAGTGATGAGCAAACGCTTATCTATCCACCGAAATTGCATCATGTCTACTTCGCTAAAGCATTGAATGTATCGCGGTACTCACGCATAAATTCACGCCCAATATCAAGCTGCTCTGCAAAATTTGGATCATGCGGCGTAATCGTTACAGCGCCAGGCGCATCGGTTAAAAACACCGTATCACCTTTTTCAAGCTTTAAGCGTGCCAATACCTCTTTAGGCAGAATCAAGCCAACGGAGTTACCAATTTGGGTGAGTTTTAAAGTTTGCATGGCATAGCCCTCAAATTAATTGTTATAACAATTGTTATAATACATTCAACATAGGAAGAGCGCAATTTATTAACAGCACTTGCCAGTTTACTGGCCTAGTGTTGGTTATCAGTGATATGTTCGCGCAATGAATTGCGCTCCTACGCCAAAATCTACAACACATCTAACGGACTACTCACCCCACGTCCGCCCTTATTCAGCACATGGGTATAAATCATGGTGGTTGCCACATCAGAATGGCCTAACAACTCCTGCACTGTGCGAATATCATAGCCGCCTTCAAGCAAGTGTGTGGCAAAACTATGGCGAAACGTGTGTGGTGTGGCGAGTTTGGTTAAACCTGCTAAATTAACTGCTCTTTTTACTGCGCGTTGCACTGTTTTTTCATCGGCATGATGCCTGCGCACCATTTTAGAACGCGGATCAACCGACAATTTAATGGATGGGAAGCAATATTGCCAACTCCAATCCTTACCAGCACTGGGATATTTTCTATCAAGCGCCATCGGCATAAACACCTCACCATGCCCAGTGCTTAAATCATCCTTATGCAAAGCCTGCACTTTCAGCAAGTGGCTTTTAAGCGGCTCGACCAAAGATACTGGCAACATCGTCACCCTATCTTTAAAACCCTTGCCTTCGCGCACTAAAATCTCGCGCCGTGCAAAATCCACATCTTTAACCCGTAAACGTAATGTTTCCATAATGCGTAAACCACTACCATACAACAAACTTGCAATTAACCACATAGTGCCATCTAAACGACTTAGCACCGCCTGCACCTCAGCTTGAGTAAGCACCACAGGCAAACGCTTGGGTGCTTTTGCTTGGGTGACGTTATCCAGCCAAGGTAAATCCACCCCCAACACCTCTTTATACAAATACAGAATGGCGCTTTTAGCCTGATTTTGCGTACTGGCAGAAACATTACGCGCCACAGCCAGATGCGTCAAAAAGGCCTCCACCTCAACCACCCCCATATCTTTAGGATGGCGCTTGCCATTATGCAAAATATATCGTTTAATCCAATCTAAATAAGTTTTTTCTGTACGCAAGCTGTAATGCTTAACGCGCATTTTAGCTACAACCTGCTCTAGCAACCTTGGTTGTTGGATAATTTGCTCAGTGTTAATAGGTGTATTAGTCATTTTAGAATAACCAAATTTAGGTGTGATAAAATTTATTTACTTATTGATTTAATTAAGATTATGCACCTTATTTTTATATTATCAAACTGCCCCAATAAAAGATTAGATTCTTTTTTGGGGTCTACTTCACGTTAGGGGTACGTGCATTAACTCCGTCACGTAACCATCGTCTGATATATAAATCACAACCAATGCTTAAACAAACCCCATTAGCCATGCCCATTTTTGTTGCTCTTTTTTCGCACCCGCAATGGCATTTTTTTCTGCTTCTACCATCAGCGTCTTGCATGTATCTTTTGTGCATTGCGGAACAACCATGTTGCCCAAAACCATTATCGTTTTTCATAGTTACCTTATCCCTAACCCATCATTCAAGCGCGACAACTTCGTTGCGCCTTAATTCAAACGTTAGCCGGCATGTCCTCGGTGCGCTCGAAATATCCCGGTTGCCCTCCGCAAAACGGGCACCAGTTGAGCAACAGTCCGTTGTCTTTGGCGCTGGTCTTGTACGCCACACCAAAGAACCGCGTCACGTTACTGTCGCGCTTCACCGTGTGCAGCGCCTTAAATCCCTTGCCGCCGTCGCCAAGGCGTTCGGCCAAGTGGTTGCAGCATCCATCCTTGTCGCATTTGTCCATGTCGTTATCCGTAAAAGTCGGCGCTGGTAGCACGGCTAACCCGGCGCTAAAGCGGGACCGTCCGCAAGCGGCCGGCCCCTTAGCTTGATCGTTAGCCGTCACCATGACATCGTGTCGCGCAGGGTGGAAATCTTCACGTTGTAGAGGCCGGTGGCCTTCATTTCTTCCATCGCGTTTTCCAACATCATCAGCCGTTCCTTCTGCTCGGCAATCTTGCGCTCCAAGTTCTCGCCGCACGTCATCTGCTGCATCGGGTCTTGCTTCACTGCATAGCCAAGCTGACCACATGCCACCGCGTTCTTGTTATCTTCGTACATGGTTCTGTCCTTTGTCTTGTTGTCGTGCTGTTACCGGGCGCACGGCTAACCCGTCAATCAACGCGGACGGCTTTCAGCCGCCGGTTATTTCTGCGTTGTGCGTCAATGCCGCATTAAGTATGTGCAGCCCAATATCTGGATGTACACAATTCCTTAAAATTTGAGCTGGGCAGTGATTATTTCCGTAGTAAATATTTTCTTCGTAATGAATCCCCAGCCAGTCCATTAGTTTTTTTTTGCCTGCCATATCAGCTTGGTTAATAAATCCGCTTGGTCTTGCTACGTCAAAATCTGTAAACTCAAAATTACCCCAGAAAATATGCCTCCCCATGCGCTTGCCGTCTAGCAATGGCTCGTAATATGGCACTACGTTTTCAACAATCCATTTACCTTTAAAAAAGTGCTTTAAAAACAAAATTTCCTCATAAAGCTTCATGTCTGGGTAGCGTCTTAACTTGT
This sequence comes from Methylotenera sp., assembly GCA_030655015.1. GTDB lineage: Bacteria > Pseudomonadota > Gammaproteobacteria > Burkholderiales > Methylophilaceae > Methylotenera. The sequence continues at coordinate 13,414 of JAURWJ010000029.1, forward strand.
GGCGCGTTGCTTTGTTCATCTTGCTGTGGCTTTGGCATGGCGGCGAACTCCAAATAAAGTCAAAATCTTCAAAATTATTCAGCAAGTATTCGTGCGCGTCACCAATTATCACCGTGTCGCCTGGGTTAAGCCTTTGGTAAACACCTGCGATTTGTTCGTTTTGCTCTACCGCAACAACTTCAAAACCTTGCCAATTTTTCCTGTTTCCGCCAAGTCCTGCGTACAAATTCAATATTTTAATTTTATCTCTCCGTAGTTACCTTTTACGCACAACCAATCCATCAAGCGGGACGCCTGACGGCGCCCCTTAATTCAAACGTTGGGCGTCAATCTTCCGTGCTTGCGAACAAGCGAGGGAAAGTGCCGCCTGCCGCAACTTCAATCTCCAATTGCTCACGGAAGGTTCGCTTGCCTCCTGTTGGCGTTTCGTTTTCGTCGCAGTCAGTGAAAATTAAAGTATCAAGTTCACTGTCTGTGAGTTCCATAGCATATTCAGCGTTCTCACCGTAATCTTTCAGATATGCAAGTTTGATTTGTTCCAAGCTCTCTCCGACAACCCAATCGCAATCGTTCATTTCAAAAATCTTCATGCCAGTTTCCTTTGTTAAAAGTTACGCCCAACCTCACGGTCAAGGCGGACTCCGCTACTCTCCGCCGCTTACCTTTGCGTTAGGCCATACTCTCATGGAAATACTGATTTTTATCGTTGCCGCCGCCGTTCTATTTTTTGTCTATCAGACTAAGAGGACGGTCGATATAAACAAACTTTGCTTTCAACCGTTTCCCTTTTGGATAAAGACATACATTCAATCGCCTCATGGTTCGGTGGATAAAGCCACGCTGGCAAAGTCTCTCATTCTCCAAATCATCAGTATTTCCGAAGAGCTAAAAGCCTTTAAAGCTCCAGACTTTCAAGAGATTCGTGGGGGACTAAGCAAGCTTGGTCCAGATGAGTCCATCCAGTTCGTGGATGGGTGGATTGAGCAACACCTTCCAACTCTTGAGCAATCGATTGATCAATCAATCATTGATACATCTTCAGCTAGGTATGTATTCATGTTGATGCTCATTGCGGCGACAAGTGTTAACCCTCGTGGATCGTTGAGGGACTTCCTCAATACTCAACAACAAGTCCATCGTGTTTGATGCAGAGAATTTTCTTGGGCCTAACCCTTCGGTCAAGCGGGACTGCGGAATCAGCGTGGCTGGTTTCATCTTCCGTTTGCGCGCCGCAGCCCCTTACCTCCAACGTTGACGCTGTAGAATAAGTCCTTTTTCATCAATTTTCGGGCTGAGTTTTTACCTGAGCCAATCGAATTCTGTTGTTTCAAATCTAATAGATTATTGCGTCGAGCGTTAAATCCGTCGATGTGATGTGTTTAGCTGTCTAAGGGTGTTAAAGCAGGCATGATGAGGAGGGCTTCTCTCCTTTGCTTACTGCATCATTCCATAATGTGCCAACTTCTCAATGTTATGCACTAGGCAATAGAGCTTCCATTGTGCATCCACTTTCTTTTGCCCTCTGAGCGTAAAGCGGTTGAGCTGTTTGTTATGGCGTAGATTG
>JAURWJ010000035.1 GCA_030655015.1 Methylotenera sp.
CAATCGCCGCGATGATATCTGGCGTAATCTGCGCTGGGGCTAACCTCGACTGTGTTGCTACATGCACTTCTGTTAATAGCGGTATGTCATCATCTTGCATAGTATTCAACCCTTGAATTTAGTCATCATGAATAATAGCCATCTGGCTACTAGCCACATCCGTTGATTTCACTTGGTAGCCTCGATCCCGATAAAACTTAAAACGAGATCTAGCTGCTACTTTATCTTCTTCATCAACCCCAACAATTTCCACCAACACTCTAAAACGACTAAAAAATGGGGGGTGCACCGCTTGCAAGTTAATCAGAATATCATCATGAATTAAATGTAGGCCATCAGCATCAATCACAAAAGGTGCGTATTGGCTTAACGCATCAAAAGGCGTGGTGCTACTCGGTAAAAAACTAGGTGCGGATTGCTGCCAAAGGCGTTGTTGTAACAACTGTCCCATGGCATCATTTTGCGCAAAAATAGTCAGCCGACGCCCTCGGGCCACAGCTTTCTCACTAAGCTCAACTACTTTTACTAGCTTATCTGGCACGTTGAAAAAAAACTCTACGCGTGTCATCGCACAAGCACTAAGCATTCAACTTGTTTGCTCGCGCTACCAAAAACGCAGTCAGCAATGGCACCGGGCGGCCCGTACCCCCTTTTTCTTTACCTGACTTCCAAGCGGTACCTGCAATATCCAAATGTGCCCACTCATATTTTTTTGCAAATCGAGATAAGAAACATGCAGCCGTAATGCTACCGCCAGCACGACCACCAATATTGGCGATATCGGCAAAATTGCTATCTAACAACGGTTGATAATCATCCCACATCGGCATGAGCCAAGCACGGTCTAGCGCTGCCTCACCCGCATTTAACAACTCTTTTGCCAAGTCATCATTATTGCTAAATAAACCACTGGCATGATGACCCAGTGCAATCACACACGCGCCAGTTAATGTGGCGACATCAACCACCGCACTCGGCTCAAATCGCTCAGCATAAGTGAGTGCGTCACATAATATCAGGCGGCCTTCCGCATCGGTATTTAATACTTCAATGGTTAATCCGGACATACTCGTCAGCACATCGCCAGGGCGTGTTGCGCGACCATCAGGCATGTTTTCGCAAGTAGGAATAATACCAATGACATTCAGCGGCAATTTCATTTCCGCGATAGTTTTAAACGTACCCAGTACGCTTGCCGCGCCGCACATGTCATATTTCATTTCGTCCATCTCAGCGCCCGGCTTCAATGAGATGCCGCCAGTATCAAAGGTAACACCCTTACCAACCAACACCACAGGCTTTTGATCTTTGTGGCCTTTTAAGTGTTGCATGACGATAAACTTTGGTGGCTCCTCACTCCCTTGTGTCACCCCTAAAAATGAACCCATGCCTAATTCTTTTAACGCATCAGTCTCTAATATTTCAATTTTCAAGCCATAAGTTTTGCCCAATGCTAACGCTTGCTCAGCAAGATAAGTTGGCGTACAAACATTAGGCGGTAAATTACCTAAATCTTTCGCTAAACTCACGCCCGCAGCCAGCGCACGGCCTTCAGCTACGGCAGACTCTGCTTCATTTAATGCGTTAGCATCAGCAATGCTAATGGTGAGCTGTTTTAACTCTTTTTTAGCTTCTTTTTCTTCAGTCGCTGTTTTTTTACGTTTAATCGCATCAAAACGATAGGTGGCATCCAGCACCACCTCAACCAAATGCGCAACCTTCCAACGTACACTCAATTCTTTAACTGGCAACTCTGCTAAAAAACTCACAGCTTCAGTAGTGCCGCTCGCTGCAACCGCCTTAACAGAGGCGCGTACCGCTTTGCAGAATTGTTTTTCAGTAAAGTCAGCCGGCTTACCCAACCCAACCAGCAATACACGCTCAGCCTGTGAACCAGGCACGTTATGCAGCATCAATGTTGCCTCTAACTTGCCATCTAAGTCACCACGCTTAAGTATATTAGTAATATAACCGTTTGATGCATCATCAATCGCTTGAGCCGCGTTGGATAACTGATGCGACTCGTAAACACCTACAATGACACAATGACCATGCTGTTTTTCCGCATGTGCTGTTTTTATGTTAAATTCCATCTAGTTGCATCCTTGATTTTGTGGTTATTTCATTTATCAATCTATAATAACGATTAGTTGCACAGGTTAAAAATTTAAGGTGTGCCACCACGCCACAGCTAAATTGCTAATGTCAGTAAATTTTAATTAAATTATCGCGTGTTTTACACGTAATTCATAGTCGTAAATAAATTAGTCAATAAATCCTATGCTTTTTAAACGCTCGCTCTTACAAGAACTTATTTCTACCGCCGTTGGTGCGTTCCTTATTTTGGTGGGCATTATCATCGCCCAGCGTGCCGGCAACCTGATTCGCCTTGCGACGAAAGGTGTGCTGCCAAACGACGCGATCATCACCATGCTCGGTTTCAATATGATCAAGTACCTACCGATGATACTGTCATTGACCATTTTTTTGGCCGTTCTGATGACTTTATCGCGCTGGTATCGCGATTCTGAAATGGTAGTATGGTTTAGTAGTGGTTTAAGCATCAACAACTGGATTCGCCCTGTGCTCAGTTTTGCTGTGCCCGTGATTGTATTGATTACAGCATTAAGCTTGTTCATTATGCCCTGGGCAATCAGCAAAGGTGACGGCTTTCTCACGCAACTTAAAAGTCGCGATGAATTGGCTTCTATCAGCCCAGGCGTATTCAAAGAATCAGGCGATGGCGAGCGCGTATTTTTTATAGAAAGCTTTGATGAACTTGGCAATGTTGTGAAAAACATATTCGTTCAATCCATGCAGCATCAAAAGCTAGGCATTATTGTTGCCGCTGAAGGCAGTCGTTTTATAGAAAAAAATAATGACCACTTTTTACTCATGCAAAATGGTCGGCGCTATCAAGGTTCACGCGGAACGGCTGAGTTCTCAACCACAGAGTTTGAAAAATACGCCATTAGGATTGAAGCTAAAGAAGTCAAGGAATCGCCCCCCAGTACACAATCAAAATCTAGCCTTGAGTTATTGCAAAGCGCAAACATTGCCAACAACGCTGAATTGCAATGGCGCTTCGCCATTCCTATTTCGGCACTGATCCTATCTTTACTTGCCATCCCATTAAGTGCAATAGATCCACGTGCTGGTCGCTCTGTTAACTTTGCCTTGGCGCTGATTATTTACATCATCTACAACAACTTATTAAGTATCATGCAGGCTTGGGTTACACAAGGCAAGGTCAATGAGATCATAGGCTTGTGGCCAGTACATTTACTGTTTTTAGCACTGGCTATTTACATGTTTTATAGGAGGGGCAGACAACTGCCAATGTTGCCAAAAATTTTCACCCTGCTTTGGTCAAAATTCCGCCCTAAGCATTAAGTTAATAGCGCCGAACCCCTTATGAGAATTATCACCCGATATTTGCTAAAAGAAATCACCGTTAATGTGCTGCTTATTACGCTTGCACTCATTGCCATGTTTTCATTTTTCGATCTAATGCAAGAACTAGAGAACCTAGGTAAAGGTAATTACGGGTTGAGCAAAGTAGCGCTATTTGTTTTACTGAGTGCGCCAGGGCACATCTATGAAGTGATGCCTGTCGCGGTTCTGGTGGGTTGCATGATGACTTTGGGGCAGTTTGCACGCTATTCGGAACTTATTGTATTAAGAGTGAGTGGCATTTCACTGCTAAATCTAGTATTTTTGCTATTAAAAATAGGCTTGATATTTACCCTGCTCACCTTTTTTGTAGGTGAGCTCATCACCCCATTAAGTGAAAAAATGGCGCAACGGATGCGGTTAAAAGCAACAGACTCAGTGATTGTGCAGGATTTTATGTCGGGGCTTTGGGTGAAAGACGGCAACAATTTTGTGAACGTAGAAGAAGTATTGGTAGATACCACGCTACTCAACGTTCATATTTATGAATTTGACCAAAAATTTCATCTGCGAACCACAAGCCATGCTAAAAGCGGGCAGTTTGATAAAGATCAGTGGCATTTAAAAGAGGTGACTCAAACGCATTTTGACAAAGACACCAATCGTGTTGTGCAGTTAGAAAATGCCACCTGGCGCTCGCTCATCCGTCCGGAATTACTTAATGTACTATTAGTGTTACCAGAAAAAATGTCCGCCTGGAATTTATATTCGTATATACAACACTTATCGATTAACAAACAAAAGACCACGCGTTATGAAATGGCACTTTGGGCAAAAATTATTTACCCCCTTGCTTGCCTGGTCATGGTAATTTTAGCGCTACCGTTTGGCTTTATTCAGCAACGTGCCACCGGTGCCAGCACTAAAATATTTATGGGGATCATGCTCGGTGTACTTTACCAAATACTTAATCGCGCATTTGTACATTTAGGTCTGCTAAATGATTGGTCGCCTCTTTTTAGCGCCATTATGCCGACCATGTTATTTTTGCTGGCAGGTCTTACCATGCTCTACCAAGTCGATAGAAGGTAACAGGGGGTAGGCTAATTGTTTTTGGCTACACTAACAATCCGGCTTTTTAACAACCTGTCATGCAAAAATAGCTGGCCATGATCAAAAAACGCCCACAAAAAACCTAGCCCACACAGCAATAAACTCAGTGTTGCCAGCATATATCTTGCCAAGGCCTGATTCAAAGTCAGCGTTTTATTTTCCTGATTCACTACCTTTATATGCCAAGCCTGCATCGCCAGTGTTTGCCCGCTTTTCACCCAGCAGCGCACAAAATATGCGCCCACTAGCGTCCACAAAAAAAGTTGCAGTAAAAAACGCTTAACGCCATGTGTTGCATCCCCGGCCAGCCATAAAAATAGCCCTGCACATGCAAAACCAATCGCGATGACAGTCAGCGCCTCATAAATAAAACAAGCCACTAATTTGAGTAAACTAGGGGCGGTTGATTGTGTTGTTGGTTTATTATTCATATAAAAGGGCTGTTAGGAACAGTAGTCTGACAGCAAAAATGCGTACATTGATTTTGCGCTTTTGAATTAATTAGTAGCTATTAGCTTTCACTACCGCATCAATCTAAATCAGCATCGGTATACGCATCAGGTGACTCTGCGCGTAATCTGGCGCGCTCTGATTCAGGTAGCTTTTGATATTTTTGCCATTTTTTACGCAATTCATTTTTTTTGTCTGCGGGTAAAGCTTGAAACTGCTGATGTCTTTTTCTAGCATTCTCCCGCTCATAGGGTGTCATTCGACTCCAATTTGAAAGCCGCTTTGTCACTAGCGCTTGTTTGCTGGGGCTCATTTTCGGGTAATCGCGCGCAATATCCAACATTTTTTCACGCTGCCATGGTCTTAACGTATCCCACTCTGAAGCAAGCGGATTTAAAACTTGATGTTGTTCAGCTGAGAGTTCTGCCCAAGTCACATTGGCTTCATCTGCAATGGCCAAACCACTAAAAACTAAAGCTAAAAATAATACAGTACTTTTAAATCTCAATTGGAATCCAGCCATGCGTTAAACCCTTTATCTGCATATGCTTCAGGTGGCAAATCAGAAGCCAACAAGAAGGCATCGCTATTTTCTAAATTATGCGTAAAACTAAATTGCTGTACTACAAAAAAAGCAAGCAACATCGCTGCCACTAGAAGTACAGAAGACATTATTTTATGTTGCCCCAGATGGTCACCAAACCATTGTAAAACATGCCCGCTTTGATTCACCCCACGATGGCTAGCAGCTTGTGTTTGCAGGCTCGTTAATTGGCTTACAGCAAGGCTACGTGCAGTGGATAGCCGCTGAACCTCAACTGGGGTCAATTGCTGTACGCGATGATCCAATAAATCGACAATGTGATTAGCAATTTGCGCCTCGACCATCAACCCGGTGTCATGAGCCTCATCCATTACGTGGTTGTCATTCACTTTTCCCATTTTATTTTCATGTGTATTCATTGCCTGTACCTAACCTTTCGAGCCACGATTATTGATCATGTCCCCGGATAAGCCCAGCTTATCCAAACCTTGTTTTTTTAATTCTGCAGCCAATGCACGCACCGCCCGAGAGCAGTGCGTTTTAACGCTACCATCCGAGCAACCCATCACGCTTGCGGTTTCTGCCACATCCATGCCCTCCCAGTAACGCAGCACAAAGGCCTCACGTTGACGCGCTGGTAACTTTTCCAATGCCCGCTCTATCAGCTCAATGGTTTGGCTACGTGCCAACCGGGTCGACGGTTCATCGCTATCATCTTCCACATCTATCGTTTCTAATGGATCACGCTCCTCGCCTCCCTCGCTACTACCGCCAAAAGAAGACAGCAGCGTGGTCCATAAATTGCGTACTTTTTGTCTGCGCCAGTAGTCCCGCATCGTATTTTGTAGAATACGTTGAAATAGCATCGGAAACTCGGTGACTGGATTATTACCATACTTTGTAGCTAACTTCATCATCGCATCTTGTACGATATCAAGCGCTGCATGATCATCGCGCACAGCATAAGCTGTCTGCTTAAATGCACGACGCTCCACTGCGATCAGAAAGTCAGAAAGTTCTTTAGGTGTTGCCATTTATATGGGTGATATTATTAACGAATAGGTTTGGGCAGCGCAAGCTTAAAGTATATCAGGTTTATATTTTGCACTAAGCTTTAAGCTTAGTTACAATCTGATCAATCAATACAACGAGTAGCTTTTATGACGAAAATAATTTTACTAGGGCTGGTTATTTGGCTAGCCATTTATGTCTTAAAACGCGTGGTGAATCAATCTAGCTCGCAACCATCAAACACGCCTAAACCTGACGATTCTGAGGCTGAAAACATGGTGCAATGCGCAACTTGCAAAGTGCATTTACCCAGATCAGAAGCTTTTTTAGTCAACAGCAATTTTTACTGCTGTAAAGCGCATATTCCAAACACATGAATTTTTTTAAACTACCGTTAGATTTAAATCCGCGTGTTGCAATGCAAAATGATTTATCGCTGCAAGCGCGTGCTATTCGTATTATCAATATTTTCCGGTTTATTTTAAGTTTAGTTTTTATATCTTTTTATTTTTATGTAGAAAAATCTCATTGGTTAGATAGCGAAAATGCGCCCCTATTTTTTAGCCTCTCATTAGCCTACGGACTTTTTAGCGTCACGCTGCTCGTGATCTCCCCCTTCAAATCAAAAGCGCTTACCTATTTTCACCCTGTACAAATCGTCATTGATATTATTTTTATAATCCTAATGATGTATGCTGCCGGCGGGATTCAAAGTGGATTAGGGCTTTTGCTCATTATTACCATTGTGACTGCGAGCTTGGTTAGCAATGGTCGTTTATCTTTATTTTACGCAGCGGTTGCCACCATCGGCTTGCTACTGGAGCAAAGCTATCAAATAACCAAATTTGCCCTACCGGCTTCATCTTACAGCCAACCTGTAATGCTGAGCTTAGGCTGCTTTGCCACAGCATGGCTGGCTTACAGCCTAGCCAAACGCATGCTGCAAAGTGAAGCACTTGCATCAGCACGGGGAGTTGATCTTGAAAACTTAGAGCAAGTGAACGCACTGATTACACAAGAAATGCAGGATGGCGTCATGGTTGTGGATCAAAACGCTAATATTCGCCACCACAATACCCAAGCCAATACATTGCTATCTTTAACAAAGAATAGTCACCAACCCTTGAGGCTTGACGAAACTACGCCAGAAATCGCAATGGCATTTTCGGATTGGGTAAACGGTGAAAATGCCATGACCAACTCAACGATCTCGGTCAATAATCGAGAGTTAAAACTGAGATTTGAGCCAATCAATCATTTCAACCGCCAACTTGGGGCCGTTATTTTTATTCAAGATTGGAGCCAAATGCAATCTGCGGCACAACAAGCCAAGCTAGCGGCACTAGGCAGGTTAACGGCAAATATCGCCCATGAAATTCGCAATCCCTTAAGCGCCATTAGCCATGCTAATCAATTATTACAAGAAGAAGAAAATATCACTGCGCCTAATATGCGCATGTTGCAAATCATTGCCGACAACATTGGTCGGATTGACCAAATCATTAAAGATGTACTCGAGCTCAATAGACGTGACCGCACACACCAAGAAAAAATTGCCCTTAATCCATTTTTGACTGATTTTTATCACCAATTTTGTGCCGTTGAAAAAGTGCCTGCATCAAACTTTAAGCTCACACTTTTTACGCAAGAACAAACAATCACTTTTGACCAGCGTCATCTCACACAAATTTTATGGAATGTATGTAAAAATGGCTGGCAACATAGCCGTAAAGATGATGGCAGCTTAAATTTACGCTGCGTAGAAATAGATCATGCTGGCTTGAATTTGGAAATTAGCGATGATGGCGATGGTGTAGCGGAGCAAAATCGCAGCAAATTATTTGAGCCATTTTATACTACTAAAACAACAGGTAATGGGCTAGGGCTTTATATATCACGCGAGCTGGCAGAGGCCAACGGCGCCTTTTTACGTTACCATACGCAGGAACAAGGCAGTGCGTTTATTCTGCAGTTAAAAAGCGATCACTCATAAGGCAGCATCTCACATGAATCAAAAATTAAGCTGTTTAATCGTTGATGACGAAACTGATATTCGAGAACTGCTGGTCATGACGCTCGATCGAATGGGCATAGAAACATACGGTGCAAGCGGTGTCATCGAAGCTAAAGCGCTACTTAAGCAGCGCACCTACGCACTTTGCCTGACTGACATGCAAATGCCTGATGGAACAGGGTTGGATTTAGTTAATTACATCGGTGAATATCATGCCGGCTTACCAGTTGCCGTCATCACTGCGCATGCCAGTGCAGATAATGCCGTATCAGCACTTAAAGCAGGGGCTTTTGACTATTTAAGCAAGCCAATCTCGCTCAAACAACTTCGCCCTGTGATTGAGTTTGCAGTCAAACTTTCGACGCAAACCAATACTAGCACCCTGAACACACTGGAAATGATTGGTGACTCTGACCCCATTAAATCAGTGCGCGCAATGATTGCTAAGCTGGCGCGTAGCCAGGCACCTGTTTATATCAGTGGTGAATCGGGGAGCGGTAAAGAGTTGGCTGCAAAACTTATTCATCAAAATAGCTCACGTGGTGACGGTGATTTTATTGCAGTTAACTGTGGCGCAATTCCTGAAAACCTAATGGAAAGTGAGTTCTTTGGCTACAAAAAAGGCGCATTTACAGGCGCCAACCAAGACAAAGAAGGCTTATTTCAGGCAGCCAATGGCGGCACGCTATTTTTGGATGAAGTGGCTGACTTACCACTTGCCATGCAAGTTAAATTATTACGCGCTATTCAAGAAAAAAAAGTGCGTATGGTAGGCGGCACCGCTGAAGAGTCCGTAGACGTGCGCATTATTAGCGCTACGCATAAAAACTTGTCGGCAATGATGGATGCAGGGCAGTTTAGGCAAGATCTATATTATCGCCTCAATGTTATTCAGCTTAAAATGCCGGCACTGCGTGACCGCCGCGTGGATATTCCGTTACTGGCAAATTTATTATTATCAAAACTATGTACAAGCCAAAATGTTGAATTGCCGCTAATTGATCAGCAAGCGCAAACTTACCTATCTACATTAAAATTTCCAGGCAATGTGCGAGAGCTTGAAAACATGCTTGAACGCGCACTCGCATTGTGCGATGGCAAAACCATCATCATTGAAGACTTGCTAATTGAAGGTGTCGCAGGTGAAAAACCACGGGAACCAGCTTTATTTGATTCCAATAAAACATCCGAACTCAACCTTACGGATTATCTTGAAGAGATTGAGAAAAAAGCGATTATTCAAGCCTTGGACAAAACCAACAACAACAAAACGGCAGCAGCGAAATTACTAGGGGTTACCTTCCGCACGTTGCGTTACCGACTTGCTAAACTTGGCCTAGCGAAAGACGATGAAGCAGCATTAGAAGACGATATCATTTCAGAATAAGCTTGGAAGTTGAACTATTAGTAGCGAAGCGCATAGTTGTGCATCGCTACTCATTAAGATGGTATTGCTCCAGTTTACGCTTATTCATCCGCATCTCCTGATTGCTATCATATTTCAAATCGGTAAAAAAATATAATGCAATATTTCAACAATAGTTGTAGTATTGCATTATGGACAAACTTACTGCAACTACTATTTTTGAATCACTCTCTTCTGGCGTGCGACTGGAAGTCTTTCGTCTATTGGTCAAAAAAGGCCTAGACGGTATGGTGGCTGGTGAAATAGCGACAGCATTAGAAGTTCCGCCAACCAACATGTCATTTCACTTAAAGGCAATGACACAGGCACGATTACTGAGTGTTGAACAAGAAGGACGCTATCAGCGTTACAGAGCCAACATTCCATTAATGCTGGATACGATCGCTTATCTTACAGAGGAGTGCTGCTCAGGTAATCCGCAGCAGTGCATTGATATGCGTGCAGCATCGGTTTGTTCTCCCAGCGTGTTACCGCTTATTTCAACCAACTCTACAAAGACCTAAACGATGAACGTGCTCTTTTTATGTACAGGCAATTCCTGCCGCTCCATACTGGGTGAAGCAACTTTTAACCACCTGGCCCCAGCTGGTTGGCATGCAATGAGTGCAGGCAGTAAGCCTGCTGGTTATGTGCACCCACGCTCTTTAGCATTACTAGCTCGAGAAGGGATTTCAACAGAGGGTTATCACAGTAAGTCTTGGGAAAACCTGCCAGCCACGCCGGATATTGTGATCTCAGTTTGCGGTAATGCGGCTGGAGAAACTTGCCCAGCTTACCTTGGCCCAGTATTAAGAAGTCATTGGGGCGTTGAAGACCCTGCACATGCAACGGGGGCGGATGAAGAGATTGATGCGGCATTCGTTAAAGCATATCGCATTCTGCGGGCGCGTATTGAAGCTTTTTTTGCGCTGCCGTTAGAGACGCTCAAGCATGACAAGGCCGCACTTAAAGCTGAGATGGATAAGATTGCAATTAATATTACTTAAGGAAATATCATGACTAAATCAATACAGGTATTTGACCCCGCCATGTGCTGTAGTAGCGGCGTATGCGGAACAGAAGTCGATCAGCAATTGGTAAGCTTCTCTGCTGATGCCGATTGGGCTAGAAACAACGGTGCACACATTGAGCGTTTCAATCTGGCTCAACAACCCATGGATTTTGCCAATAACAAGGTGGTGCGAGACTTCCTAGAACGATCTGGTCAAGACGCATTGCCTCTGATTCTGGTTAATGGTGAGTTCGCTTTGGCGGGACGCTATCCAAATCGTGCTGAGTTATCTCGCTGGGCTGAAATAGCCTCTGTGGTTGAAGTGCAGCCTGTATCTGGATGTTGCAGTGGCGGCAAGTGCTGTTAATCGCCACATAAACTTTGACTCAATCTTAAGGTGATTTAGATGCTATTTCTTGAACAACCACCCCGCTTTCTTTTCTTTACTGGTAAAGGTGGTGTGGGTAAAACTTCCATTGCCTGTGCAACTGCCATTCAATTGGCCGAGGGCGGGAAACGCGTACTTTTGGTGAGCACCGACCCAGCGTCTAACGTTGGTCAGGTATTTGGCATTAGCATCGGCAATCATATTACTGCCGTTCCAACCGTACCGAATTTAGCCGCACTTGAAATAGACCCGCAAGCCGCAGCGCAAGGTTATCGTGACCGCATTGTTGGGCCGGTGCGTGGTATTTTGCCAGATGATGTGGTTAAGGGAATTGAAGAGCAACTGTCTGGAGCTTGTACCACGGAGATTGCCGCATTTGATGAATTTACAGCACTACTTGTCGATTCACCCATCACCGACAATTACGACCATATTATTTTTGATACCGCACCGACTGGACACACGATTCGCCTGCTTCAATTACCAGGCGCATGGAGCGGCTTTCTGGAAGAAGACAAAGGTGACGCCTCTTGTCTTGGCCCACTAGCTGGACTTGAAAAGCAACGCGAGCAATACAAAGCGGCGGTTGGCGCACTTGCCGATGGACAACGTACTCGATTGATTCTAGTTGCGCGTGCCCAGCAATCTACTTTACGTGAAGTTGCCCGTACCCATGAAGAACTCGCAGAAATTGGATTGAAACAGCAATATCTGGTTATCAATGGCATTCTGCCAAAAGTAGAAGCAGAAAATGATGGCTTAGCCGCTGCGATTTACCAACGTGAACAGGCGGCATTAAATGCTATCCCAGAAGTATTAAAGCAACTGCCACAAGATCTGGTCGCACTTAAAGCCTTTGACTTGGTTGGCCTAGATGCTTTACGCCAACTATTAACTGACACGCCTTATCAACAGCGTGGGACTAATGAATCAGCTGTTGAAGTTGATAAGCCAAACTTATCTCAATTAGTGGATAGCATTGCAGCAGATGGTCACGGACTAATCATGACCATGGGTAAAGGCGGTGTTGGTAAAACCACTGTGGCGGCAGCCGTTGCTGTCGAATTGGCCAATCGTGGACTGCCTGTACATCTGACCACATCAGACCCAGCCGCCCATCTATCAGACACGCTCAATGGCACATTAGACAATTTAACTGTAAGCCGCATTGATCCGCATGAGGAAACTGAACGTTATCGTCAGCATGTGTTGGAAACAAAAGGGGCGCAGCTTGATGCACACGGTCGTGCGCTGCTAGAAGAAGACCTGCGCTCGCCATGTACCGAGGAAGTTGCGGTATTCCAAGCGTTCTCACGCATCATTCGCGAAGCAGGGAAGAAGTTCGTGGTGATGGATACTGCACCGACAGGCCATACTTTGTTATTGTTAGATGCGACCGGCGCTTACCATCGTGAAGTAGCGCGCCAAATGGACAAAGCGCATCTACACTTCACAACACCGATGATGCAGTTGCAAGACCCAAAACAAACCAAGATACTCATCGTGACGCTGGCAGAAAAAACGCCGGTGCTTGAAGCTGCCAACCTGCAAGCGGATTTGCGTCGTGCAGGCATTGAACCTTGGGCTTGGGTAATTAACAACAGCGTTGCAGCAACCACGACCACTTCTTCATTGCTACACCAACGCGCCCTTAATGAGTTGGTTGAGATCCGCGCTGTGGCCAAGCAGTATTCAACACGCTATGCCGTAGTGCCAATGCTTAAGGATGAGCCAGTAGGTGTTCAGCGGCTATTAGATTTAGCGGCTGGTTAATCATCATATGCACCGTTTATTCAGCCTACCAATTCCCATGTTGGCTGGTAAATCAAATGTAGCATCCTGCGCTCGAGTGAAATAGTCTGAATTTATTAGAAAAAGCCACCAATCAAAAAGTCAAGCAGGTCAAAGTAATGAATCAACCAAATTGCACAAAAACAGGTCTATCTTTTCTTGATCGCTATTTAACATTATGGATAATCGCGGCAATGGCTGTGGGTGTCTGCATTGGCTTCGCCTTTCCAACTGAAGTTAATCAATTGAATAGCGCTGTTTCAATTGGCACAACGAACATCCCGATTGCCATTGGCTTGATACTAATGATGTATCCACCATTAGCTAAAGTCCACTACGAGGAGCTAGGCGACGTATTCCGCAACTGGAAAATACTGGGAATGTCGTTAATTCAAAACTGGATTATCGGGCCTGTATTGATGTTTGCTCTGGCCATATTGTTCCTGCGTGATTATCCAGAATACATGACTGGGCTTATTCTTATTGGTCTTGCTCGCTGCATTGCGATGGTAATTGTGTGGAATGAATTGGCGCATGGTGACAATCAATACGCTGCTGGTCTTGTTGCATTTAACAGTGTGTTTCAAGTACTCTTTTACGGCTTATATGCGTGGATTTTCATTACGGTTCTTCCACCATTATTTGGTATGCAAGGCAGTGTGGTCAATATCACGATTGCTGAGATTGCTAACAGTGTATTTATTTACCTGGGTATTCCATTTATTGCTGGATTTACTACACGCTTTATACTTGTGCGAGCAAAAGGCAAAGCATGGTATCAGAACGTGTTCGTGCCCAAAATAAGCCCGCTTACTCTGATCGCATTACTTTTTACCATCATGGTCATGTTCTCTCTAAAGGGCGATTTAATCGTGCAGTTGCCTTTAGATGTAGTAAAAATTGCTGTTCCTTTGCTAATTTACTTCATCATTATGTTCTTAGTTAGCTTTGCAATGGGCGTTGCTATCGGTGCCGGATATGAAAAAACTACAACGCTTGCTTTCACTGCTGCAAGCAATAATTTTGAACTGGCGATTGCCGTAGCTATCGCCGTTTTTGGGATAAACAGTGGTGTAGCCTTTGCAGCGGTTATAGGCCCACTGATCGAAGTGCCTGTGATGATTGCGTTAGTGAATGTAGCTTTCTACTTCCGTAAGCATGGGTTTAGGAGAGCTTAAGTTAATATGTCTCTATTAAATAGACCAAAAATCGCTCTTGGCTGGTTGCTGAAATAACTTCACTAAATCGGAGCGGCAGCTTTATCCCATTGGGCATCATGCAATGAAATAAGTGAGCGGTAGAAGTGGGGTGACACAGTGTTGATTGCTGGATAGCCGCTTTCGCGGCAGTATAATCACTATGTTAATCTTCCAAATCACTGAATGGATACCCAAATTAATAAGTGACGTATTTATAAAAGCACAATCGCCAAATACGTCACATACAACAAGCCATTAAAGCCTAAATGCCATACGCGAATACCGCCTTCGCGCTCAGCCACTATCCTTAGCCAAATGGCGGCAATCAAGGTGACAATAACGCCTGCCAGCACCTCCATACGAGGCACCCAAGGTGTGAGCATAATGCCGATAGCAGGTAACAACGTACCCTGAAACACCATGGCCCCTGTAATGTTGCCAAAGGCTAACGTATCTTTGCCTTTGCGTATCCATAAAATACTATTTACTTTTTCTGGCAATTCAGTCGCAATCGGAATAATCAGCAACGACAGTAACAAAGCTGAAATACCAAGTATTTGTGCTGCCGACTCTACGCCATGAATAAAACCTTTAGCCCCCGCTACCAGCAAACCTAAACCTAACAATAATTGAAAAACAATGACCACCGTGTTATTTGGCAAGCCTAGCTTACATAAAAACATATCGCCATCAGACTCTGTGGCGTGGCCATCATCCACTAAAGCTTTAGATGCGCGCAAAGTGAGCATCACATAAATAAAGTAAATCATCACCATGCCAAAACCAAGCGTAGCACGCACGGCAGCTTGCGTATGCGGGATAAACATCGCCAGCGTAGCAAAAGAGAAGGCCGCAATAAAGAAATTTAAATCCCGTTTAAGCCCAGTTTTTTCAGGACGTAAATGGCCTTGTGACCCGCGACGCTTCCATACAGAAATTGCCATCAGGCAGGTTGAAAGCGTGGCTAGCATCAAAGGTGCGCCTAAAATAGCGCCTACGCCGATTTCTTCATTGGTGGTGACATTTTGCGTTCCCGCCAGCAATGCCAACACAGGCACCATGGTTTCGGGCAATGCCGTACCGACTGCGGCAAATAACGACCCAGTAACGCCTTCAGAAATCCCCAATTTTTCGCCCAAATGCTCCAGCGCATTGGTGAATACTTCTGCTGCGATTAAAATCACAACCAGCATCGCTAGTAACTCTAAAAATACCATTTAGGCTGTTCCTTAAAAATAAATACTGTATAAATTTCGTAATGTTGGCATTTTATACTCAAATATGCCTAGAATTGGGGTTATGGAAACTCATCTCATCGATAAAGCCGGCTTTGCTCATAATGCCCAGTTAATTGCCTCGCCAAATTTTGATGCCCGCCCACAGGCTGGAATTTGCTTAATTGTGATTCACAACATCAGCTTGCCACCCCGCCAATATGGTGGCAACGGCATTATTGAGCTCTTTACCAATCAGCTCAACCCCGCCGAGCACCCTTATTATGCTGAAATCTACACGCAAAAAGTTTCATCGCATTTTTTAATTCGGCGCGATGGCACACTGATACAATTTGTGTCATGTCTAGATCGTGCATGGCATGCAGGGGCATCAAATTGGCAAGGGCGTGAACGTTGTAATGATTTCTCAGTCGGAATTGAGTTAGAAGGTTCAGACTTTGATGCGTTTGAACCCGCGCAATATCAAACATTGAAAAAATTAATATCGAGCATTAGTAACGCCTATCCAATACAAGCTATAGTGGGGCATTCAGATATTGCACCAAGACGTAAAACTGATCCTGGTCCATTTTTCAATTGGCAAGCAATTGCAAGTGATATCAATTTAAGTGACATCAAATAAAATACTGAACAAAAATTAACAAATATTAGCCTCTTAAATTATGCATAAAATCACGCAATCTGTTTTACTCACATTATTGACAAGCTTGCTGGTAGCTTGTGGTGCCAATGACAATTCGACTGGCAACGCTGCTCAGGTGAAACAAAGTCCGAAACCGACTTTAATCACAATCACTCAAGTACAGAATAAGTCGATTGAAATTACCGAAGAAGCCATTGGCACACTGGAAGGCTTAATTGACCCCACCATTGCGGCCGAGGTGGCTGCACGGGTTGTAAAAGTGCATGTAAGCCCAGGCCAAACTGTTAAGCAAGGTCAACTCATTGCAACTTTAGACGCGACAGATTTTGGTTTGCAACGCAATGAAGCGCAGGCTGAAGTGGCGCGCATTGAGGCTTTATTAGACAACCAAGCTAAAACTGTCATACGCAGCCAGACTTTGGTTACCAAAAAATTTATCTCACAAAATGTGCTGGATAACGAGTTAGCGCAACAAAATGTACTTAAAGAACAGCTCGCCGGTGCCAAAGCACGCGTGAGCACCATCAACCACAGCAGCAGTAAAACAAAAGTGTTTGCACCGGCCAGCGGTGTGGTAGAAAAAAAGATTGTGGATACTGGCGAGTTTGTAAAGGTCGGTGACCCGATTGTGCAAATTATTTCAAATAAACGCTTGCGCGCACACATTCCTTTTCCTGAGCGTATCAGCGCACAACTTAAATCGGGGTTAAAAATTCGGTTAAGTACACCGACCAGCACGCAAGTAGTTGACTCGGCGGTTCGGGAACTAAAATCCATGATTACCGAAAGTAACCGCACCGTTGATGTGATTGCAGATATAACAGACCAACTAGACTGGCAAGCAGGGGCTAGCGTGACCGGCACCGTGATTTTAGGCGAGCGACCCAACGCCATGATGGTGCCTGAACAAAGCGTGGTGTTACGGCCTGCAGGTGAGGTGGTATATGTGGTCACAGGCAATACCGCGCATCAAGTCATCGTAACAACCGGCTTGCGCCAAAATGGGTTGGTTGAAATTATTGATGGGCTCAATGCAAACGATACGATTGCGTCCGATGGTGCAGGTTTTTTAACCGATAATGCCCCGGTAAAAATCGCCTCAGATGCTCTGACGCAATAATCACCATTCAACAATAATAAAAGACGCAACTCAATGACCCTGCCCGAACTCTCCATTAAACGTCACGCGCTTACCTGGATGCTGTCAGGCGTGATTGTTTTGTTCGGTATTATTTCGTATCAGCGCATCGGCGTTGATCGCATTCCAGCCATTGATTTTCCGATTATCATGGTGAATACCACATTACGTGGCGCCAATCCTGATGTGATCGACACCAGTATTACCAGCGTCATTGAATCCGCAATCAACACCACACCGGGTATTGAGCACATTCAATCTTCTTCCTCTCCCGGTTTTTCTAGCGTGAGTATTACTTTTTCACTGGATAAAAACATTGATGTTGCTTACAACGAAGTGCAAGCCAAAGTAAGCCAGATACTACGCCGGCTACCTGCAGACACAGACCCACCCATCGTACAAAAAGTGGATACCAACGCCTCCGCCGTGATATGGCTGGCTTTGAGTGGCGACCGCACCATACAGCAACTTAATTTATACGCAAACAATGTACTCAAGAAAAAATTTGAAACCATCAACGGTATAGGTGAAGTGACCATAGGCGGACGCCGTGACCGTGTGATTCGTGTCAATGTTCTACCAGAGCGGATGGCAGCCTACAAGCTGACTGCGAGTGATTTAACTGCTGCGTTTAACCGTGAGCATATACAACTACCTGGTGGCTTTTTAGTCAGCGCACAAGCAGAACAGTTATTAAAACTTGACCTGGAATTTCACACTGTCAAAGACCTGGCTGAGCTAATTGTCGCCACAAAATCCGGCGCATCTATTCGTTTGAAAGACATTGCTACGGTTGAAGACGGTATTTGCGATAATCGCCAAATTGCGCGCTACAAGGGCAAGCCAACCGTGGGCTTGGGTATGATTAAAATCGCGAACGCCAACACTGTTAGCATTATTAATGAAGTAGAGCGCAGACTGGAAAATGACATACGCCCTAACCTACCACCTGGCCTAACGCTCGAAATTTCCAGTAACGACTCTATTTTTATTAACCAATTAGTCGCTTCGCTTAAAGAACACTTAGTGGAAGGCACCTTGTTTGCTGCGCTAATCGTGTTAATTTTTATGCGCTCTTTCAGCTCGACACTGATGGTTTGTTTAGAGATTCCAGTTTCATTGCTTGGGGCGATTGCTGTCATGTATTTTGCCGGTTACACCTTCAACAGCATGACCATGCTAGCCCTGCTATTACTGATCGGCGTAGTAGTAGATGACGCCATTGTGGTGCGCGAAAGCATATTACGCCACATGGAAGCCGAAGCCAGCGCAGGCTTGAACCCGGTCGATTTGAAAAACCCGCAAGCGGTTACCGCATTTCGTACCCGCGCCACTATTATTGGCAGTAACGAAGTTGTCTTTGCCGTACTGGCCTCATCGGCAGCGCTGGTGTGTATATTCGCCCCTGTGATTTTTATGGATGGCATTATTGGTAAGTTTTTCAAATCATTTGCCGTGGTCGTCACGTTCGGAGTGCTGGTCTCTTTGTTTGTTTCGCTCACACTTACCCCTATGTTGTGCTCACGCTACCTAAGCGTCACCCATAATGAAAATGCGATTTACCGCATGTTTGGTCGTATGTTAACTGGCATAGATAACGTATATAAAAAATTACTTTACGCTACGCTCAATCATCGCGGCTTGGTGCTGTTATCCACCCTAATTTTTGTTGGTTTCTCTGGGTTCTACTCCCTTAAATACGTTGAAAAAGATTTTGTGCCAGAAACCGACGAAAGCAGTTTTAGTATTAGGGTCAATACGCCGTTAGGATCAACCTTAGCCTACACCGACTCGCGCTTGAAGCTAGTAGAAGCCACCGTCGCCAGCCACAAAGATGAAGTTGCCAGCTACTTTTCTGTGATAGGTGCGGGTTCACGCGGCCAAGTCAATCAGGGCAATGTCAATGTGCGTTTAAAACCAAAGCAAGAACGTAGCAAAAGCCAAAAAGCGCTGATCAAAGAACTTAAAGCAGAACTGGATAAAATACCCGGCGTACGCGCACTCCCGGCACCCGCATCGGTAGTGCGTGGTCAACGCTCCGAGAAATTACAGTTCAATTTAACGGGTGCCAACCTGCAAGAAATTGGTCGCATCTCACAATTGCTACAACAGGCACTAAGCAACAATACCGATATGGGCAAAGTGGATTTAGATGTACAACTGGATTTACCACAACTCAACATGCAAATTGACCGTGCAAATGCAGCAAACTTGGGTCTAAATGCCACAGATATCGCCACGGCTGTTAGCTTGTATGCTGGCGGCATCAACGTTGCCAAATATAACGAGGCTTCCGGTGATGGCCAACGTTACGATATTCGCCTAAAAGCCACCGAAGGCGACCTAAACAACGTTGCCGATTTAAGTAAAATTTACCTGCGTAGCGCTAATGGCGACTTGGTGCGCTTGGATGCAGTCGCCAGTTTCAAACAGGAATTAGGACCAGCAGTCATTGGTCGATACGATTTACAGTATGCGGCTAACTTTTACGCCAACCCCAATATGCCATTAGGCGAAGCTGTCGATTTAGTCAAAGAAGTCGCCAGTAAAATTGTACCGTCTGATTACACGCTAAAACTCACAGGTCAAGCTGAAGAATTTGGAAAAACTTTTACAAATATCAAGTTTGTACTTTTATTGGCTTTCACTTTGCTGTACATGGTATTAGCCAGCCAATTCAACTCATTTATCCAGCCCTTAATTATTATGCTCGCGCAGCCGCTTGCTATTATTGGCGGGCTTATTGCGCTATTAATTACTGGCGACAGTCTCAACATGTACTCCATGATTGGCTTGGTACTATTGATAGGGTTAGTCGCCAAAAACTCGATTCTACTGGTAGATTTAACCAATCAATTGATAGAAAAAGGCGCCAATATTGACGACGCACTGAAGGAGGCCTGCCCCATCAGGGTACGGCCAGTGGTGATGACCTCGCTTACCATTATTTTAGCACTGCTTCCCGCCGCAATAGGGTTAGGCGCAGGCAGTGAAACCAACAAACCACTATCCGTTGCCATTATCGGCGGCATGATTTCATCCACGCTGTTGACTTTAGTAGTAGTTCCCGCAGCCTATTCATTAGTGATGGGGGTGATAGAAAAATATCAGATCAAGAGAATTTAATGTGCCACACTAGTCATTGTATTTAATTTTCAGGGCAGCTTTATCAGCATGCTTTTTTAATTTATGGAATTACCTTCCATTTAACAATCAATGCAACGTCATCCTGATGACTGGCACGTCTACTAAATTGGACACAGCTTAGTCGACTCGCAAACCATATCAAGGAAAAGTTGATGCCAACGGGTATCATCCGTGAGTTCTGGATGAAAAGCAGTTGCCAAGATCGATTTCTGACGTACCGCTACAATAAGCATGTCGCCATCTGCGGCTGAAAGACTAGCCAGAGATTCTACAGCTGTCCCAGTTGCAGTAATGACTGGCGCACGAATAAAGATTGCCGAACAAAATTCTGAACTGTCGTCTAATGCTGGAACCTGCGGCGTGTGCAGTAGCGTCTCAAAACTATCAGCCTGCCGACCAAAATAATTGCGGTTAACAGTGACATCAAGTCCACCAAGCAGAGGCTGGCCCTCCGCTTTTTGACCTTCGATTCTTTCAGCCAAGAGAACCATGCCAGCACACGTTCCCCAAATCGGTTTACCTGCTTGCACCCAATCGCGCAATGGCTCAATCAAACCCCAACGCTTTGCAATTAATCCTATGGAAGTGCTTTCACCACCAGGGATAATCAAACCGTCGATATGATCTAATTGCTCAGACTTGCGCACTTCGACAACAGATGCGCCCAATTGTTTGAGTATCTTGCTGTGATCAATAAAGGCACCTTGTAATGCCAAAATGCCAATTCTCAACATAGATCCGTGTTTTTTCAAGCAACCTCTCCTTATGATCCTCTGATCAAGTCTAGCTGGGCTATGTTGCAGTACACTTGAAAATTGGCTTTGCAAGCGATTGCAATGTCAGAATTTTTTGTTTATGGAGTAACCATTAGCCGTAAAATTTCTAATGAATGCACTCATCTCTGAAAGCATAGTGCCCCAACAATGAAAAAATTAACCAGAGGTTCTTCGATTATGTGAACCGCTACCAACCCCGTTGCGACATCCTTGCTTGCTCAGGAAGTGTGTCCATATTAATTCCTACCATGGGTTCACCTAAATCCATGCTTATTTCAGCTAAAATCCCGGGATCATTAAAATAGGTGACCGCCTGCACGATGGCTTTAGCCCTTTTTTCTGGATCGCCGCTCTTGAAAATACCAGAGCCAACAAAAACACCATCCATTCCCAACTGCATCATTAGAGCAGCATCAGCTGGCGTAGCTATACCACCCGCAGCAAAATTAACTACGGGCAAACGACCAAGCTTAGCTGTCTGTACAATCAGGGTGTAAGGGGCGTTATTTTCTTTGGCAAAAGCAAACATTTCGTCTTCGTCCATGCTCTGTAGCTGACGAATCGCGCCATTTACTGCACGTGCATGGCGCACTGCCTCGACCACATTTCCAGTGCCAGCCTCACCCTTGGTGCGAACCATGGCTGCACCTTCGGCAATTCGCCGTAACGCTTCCCCCAAGTTACGACAGCCGCAGACAAACGGCACCAAAAACTTAGCCTTGTTAATATGGTGCTCCTCATCGGCGGGGGTGAGTACTTCGCTCTCGTCAATACAATCCACCCCCAATTCCTGCAGAATCTGTGCTTCCACAAAATGACCTATGCGAACTTTGGCCATCACTGGAATGGTAACTGCGGCAACAATCTCCTTAATCATGCCTGGGTCACTCATGCGCGCCACACCACCATCCTTGCGAATATCAGCTGGCACACGCTCAAGTGCCATAACGGCACAGGCTCCAGATTCTTCGGCAATGCGTGCCTGCTCAGCCGTCACCACATCCATGATTACCCCTCCTTTGAGCATTTGTGCAAAACCAGCTTTCACCTCAAAACTACCTCTAACCGTACTATCAATAATATTGACATATTGTTTTGTATCAACCATCTACAGCTCCTCTTTTTGGAATCCAGAAGTATCTGGATTAAAAATTTTTTAAAGCGCAACCAAACTTAAGTGTTTTCCTGTAGCAGGAACTGGGAAACACCACCAAAAAGTCTGGCATTCATTACTCTGACTTACCTCGGCCTGCTCGTTTAAATAGCATAATACGATGACAATGCACAGGATGGTAGCCCACCACAGATCAACCAAAGAATGTTCGCTGTCAAAGAGTTTGAATCACATGAGCGACAAAAAAGAATGAACTTGTAGCATTTATGCGAAGCATAATTCAATTGGTCTAGCACCGTCGGATAATATCAAAGCTCATACCAAAGTCTTTTTCTGCAGGAGTCTCAATGTAAGCACCGAGCACGCAACCACTGGCAACAAGTGATTTTCTTCGATCAAATAAATCGGCTTACTGCTACTTTTTACATCATGATTACTCAAAACTATAGTGTGTGACTCGATTCTACACAGTCCAACTATCTTTGACGAAATACAAGGAAACAACCATTTAGCATCGAAATCTAACGCCAAACATTTCAGCTACGCTAGAGCGACCCAAGATGAATAACTCATGAAGTAAATCCAATGCATGAAGAGAAAATGACATCGACAGATTATCCGAGTGATTTTTCTCACAAATTGACTCATGCGCTATATTAACGCATGCATAGCTTGTGCCCATACTCCTAAAGTAGGGGTGTGAAGTTGCAAGAACTAGTTCTTTTGGTTGGGTTTAGCTATTTTAATACGCGGCCATTTTTCAGTGCTCAGTGAGCTTGCCAAGGTTGCATCTATTCATTTTTAATTCTTTGATACCTAACAATTAGGCACTTACGCCGTTCTTTATTGAAATACCTTGACCTAACGCAAGAAAATCATCGCCGCCATAAAATCACAGAAAATAATGAGGTCAATTTAATGGTTTTGCAGATGTAATGCTCAGTATTTCTAGCATCTCCCATTCCGTGCCTTAACGTATAGTAGCCCTGCATGGTAGTTTACTATGCAACGCCAATCGCGATGGTGCTCTTTAATTTACGCTTCTCCCATCGTTTGCGGCACCAACTTCAACTAACGTCTTTAGGAGATAAAAATGCAATGGATTGAACCAGATTTTTGTGATTTACGTCTTGGCTTTGAAGTAACCGCCTACGTGTATGTGCGCTAGGTAATACAGGTCGCGGCATTTTGCCGCGTCCATAATTAAATTAAGGAAGTCTTTTATGTCTGGAGATTTTCATTTTCAGCCCGAAGATCGCCCGCGACTAGATTCCAAGTATCTACTTCGTTGGGAGAAATCGCAGGATGCCTACGTGCTGCTATACCCTGAAGGCGTCATTAAGCTCAACGCTACCGCCGCAGAAATTCTCAAGCGCTGCACGGGCGAAGCTACTGTCGCCAACATCGCTACCGAACTTAAGGCGCTATTTCTTGATAACGCCGATATAGAAAACAGTATTTACAATTTTTTGGAGGTAACCCATGGCAAAGGATGGATCCGCCGTTAGTTTGGACGGACAAGGCAAGCCGATGTGGCTTGTACTTGAGCTCACCTATCGTTGCCCGCTCAAATGTGTCTGGTGTAACAACCCGCTGGATTTTGAACAGTATGGCAAGAAGGAATTAAGTACCGAGGAATGGAAACGAGTACTCCGTGAAGGACGTGAACTCGGCGCCCTGCAACTTGGATTCTCTGGCGGCGAACCCATGTTACGTGATGACATCGAAGAGTTAGTGGAAGAGGCAGAGCGCCTGGGCTATTACACCAACCTGATTACTTCCGGTGTGGGTCTCACGCCGGAGCGACTGAAAGCACTGAAACAGGCCGGCCTCAAACAGATTCAATTGAGCCTGCAATCTGCAAATCGTGACTTAACCGATGAACTGGTTGGAGCGAGGGCGCACGATCTGAAAGTTAACGTAGCGCGCATGATCAAAGCAGAAGGTTTTCCTATGGTGCTCAATGTGCCGGTATTTCGTCAGAACATTGACCAAGTGGATGAAATCCTGGCACTGGCTGAGGACATCGGCGTAGATTATCTTGAACTCGCCAACATTCAGTATTACAACTGGGCGTTGCTCAACCGCGATGAACTGTTGCCGACACGCGAGCAGATCGAGCGCGCAGAGGCTGCCGTCGTCACTGCGCGAAATCGTCCAGGCCAGAAAATGACCATCTATTTCGTCATTCCGGATTATTATGAAACGCGTCCCAAGGCGTGTATGAACGGCTGGGGCACAATACATCTCACCATTGCACCCGATGGTGCTGCTTTACCATGCCAAGAAGTCCGCGTAATTGAAGGTTTGGAATTCCCCACTGTGCGCGAGCATAGCTTGGATTGGCTTTGGAATGACTCACCGCTATTCAAGAAATTCCGTGGCGATGAGTGGATGAAAGAGCCTTGCCGTACCTGCGATGAGAAAGAAAAAGATTTCGGTGGTTGCCGTTGTCAGGCCTTTTTACTTACGGGTGATGCGGCAAATACCGACCCGGCATGCGCCAAATCTCCACATCATCATGTGATAGAAATGGCTGTAAACAATGCTCGCAAGAAACATCACGAGCCTCGCCCTCTGGTCAGACGGCAGATCGGCGCAGTCACGACTATGTTTATGGTTCACAAATGAAAACACCTTTCGACACTGCCACTGGCACTATCGTACTTGGTCTATTGCTAACGCTTGGATTATTTCTAACTGTCCGTTGGCTAGTGTTGGGAGGTTAATACACGATGGATCAGATTATTGATTTTTCTCTGCGCTGGATACACATTTTTGGCGGCATTATCTGGGTGGGGCATAATTATGCCAGCGTGATTCAGCGTCCAAACTTCTGTCCACCTGGACGTGAGGATCTGGGTAACGAGCAAAGCCCAATTTATATGGCGCTGCTGGGGCGTGAACACGGCACCTTCCGATACGCAGCTATTGTCACTTGGTTGGCAGGTGTCGGCATGCTGTGGCAGCGTGGAGTGCTGGTTGATGCCATCACGCTAAGCGGCTATCTGGCCGTCATTGGCGTCGGCTTCTGGATAGGCACCTTGATGCTAGCCAATCTCTGGCTGGTATTGTGGCCAAACCAGAAAAAAGTGCTAGGCTTCGTTTATGCACCACTGGATGAGCGTGTGCGTTGTGCCCGCATCACATTCCTCTCCTCCCGCACCAATACCATGCTCTCCATTCCATTGCTGTTTTTCATGGCAGCCAGCCAGCATGGAGCGGCTCTGTTTGCCTGAGATTTTCAATTTTGCCGCTGGCCCGGCCGTTATGCCTGTCACCGTGCTGGCGCAAGCGCAGCGGGAACTCTTGAGCTGGAGCGGTAGCGGAATTTCGATGTTGGAAACGCCGTTTACCGGCGATGCTTTCAAGGCTGTGCTAAAGCAGACGCGCGATAATCTGCGATCACTGCTAAATATACCGGAAAATTATCATATTTTATTTATGCATGGCGGCGCTTCGGCACAGTTCTCGCTGGTACCGCTCAACTTACTGGGTGCGGCAGATCGGGCTGATTATATTGAAACCGGTTACTGGTCGCGTAAGACCATGCGCGAAGCTAGCCGCTACTGTAACGTCAATGTTGCAGCTAGTAGCAGTAACACCAGTTTCGACCGTATGCCCGATACGTGGCGTCTAGATCCCGGCGCAGCCTATTGCCATATCACCAGTAATGAGACCGCCAACGGCGTGCAATTCTACGACATTCCAGATACCAATGACTTACCACTGGTGGCAGATATGACCTCAGACTTTCTCAGCAAACCTATTGATATACAGCGCTACGGTCTGATTTACGCTGGTGCGCAGAAGAATATCGGACCGGCAGGACTCACCATTGTCATCATACGCGATGACTTGCTTGGACGCGCTCATACAACAACGCCAGCAGTATTCAACTATCAGACTCAGGCTGAGGCAGGCTCTATGCTCAACACACCACTCACCTTTGCCATCTATCTAACCGGACTGATATTCCACTGGATTGCCGGAATGGGTGGTGTCGAGGCAATGGCACGCAACAGCGAGCAGCGTAGCGCGCGGCTGTACCAAGCCATTGATGCTAGTGATGGTTTCTATCACTGTTCAATACAACCTGCATATCGATCACACATGAACGTTTGCTTCACGCTCGATAATAACGCACTTACGCCGTTTTTTCTGAACTCCGCAGCTAAGGAAGGCCTGATCAACCTAAAAGGGCACCCCATGGTCGGTGGCGTTCGTGCCAGCCTCTATAACGCTATGCCAGACACTGGCGTAACAGCACTTATCAATTTCATGCATCATTTCGTAGAAAAACATCACCACTATGTATAGATGGCTATCCTCAGCCGCATCCAAACTAGGGCTACAGCATGCCCGTACGCTATCTGCACATGCCATCAGGTTGGCCGCGATTGTCGCCCCGTCAGTGCCAGCGGCAGCCCTGCAGCGCAACGTGATGGGGCTAACATTCCCGGGGCCGATCGGGCTGGCGGCAGGTTTTGATAAACACGGCACACTCTTTCACGCTTTGCCACCGCTAGGACTTGGTTTTGCAGAGATTGGCTCAGTAATTCCACTGCCTGAAAAGCAACGTAGCCAAGGGCTCAATGTTGTGGTTTCCGTTCTATCCAAACATCTCAGGCCTCATGCGATACCGCTTGGTATCAGTATCAGTATGAACCGGATGACGCCGCCTGAACTAATGGCCAACGACTACCTGATTTGCATGGAAAAAGTATGGGAATACGCTGACTACATCACACTAAATCTTGGTGTACGCGCTGGACCAGACCTACACCTGCCCGAACATCGCGCCACACTGTACACCGTGCTGGCAGCGTCCAAAGGTAAGCAGGTGCACATGAGGGCTAAAAGTGGACGGAATTGTCCTCTCGTTGTCAAAATAGATCAAGATCGTGGAGACACGAACAATCTGCTAGCTTGCGTGCGTGATTATGCTTTTGATGGATTGATTCTAAGTGGTGATGGGCATATCAATGAAGAAAAGATAATGCTTGCCAATTTGCAACGTGCGTCAAAAAAAATGAGTGGCAGTATGCCGATTATTTCAGTTGGCGGCATACGCACGCCACTGGGCGTTGCTGGTCGACTTGCTGCTGGCGCCTCACTAGTGCAGATTTATAGCGGAATTGTCGAATCAGGTCCACTATTACCGCAGCGCATCAATACATACCTATCGAATTTAGCTGCCACTTGCTGAGATAAAAACTAGCTCAAATCCACTTACGATCTTCTTTAAAAATTATTTAATTCTTGATAAATGTCAATTTTTAGCGTTTTCATTACGAGTACTATCATGATCATGATTCAGCACATTGTTGCAATTACATTACTCGACTTTTTGATAGGCTACAAAAAAGTCAACCAGATTGGTAGTTTCGATGAGGCACGAGAAAGAGCCTCTCTGATCCTCGTTACCGGCAATGCCCTGCTTTCACTTTTTGTTTTTACTCATTTCCTGTGGTTTTGCAATCTAACGATTAAACTTGCAATTAGTGCTTTACCACATATTTCTCAAGCGGATAGTATTGCAGAATTAAAGCATACACCGCTTCTTGTTAAAGCTCAGCGACAAGCTTAAACCGCGTCACAAGCTAATCAATGGCAACATCTCCATATCCACATCAGGTAACAAGATATCTTGAATCAACCAATTACTACTAACTGGTCAACTTATCTCCTGCAGGCAGGCTTGATTGTCCTCTATGTAATTCTTACAAAAGTTGTACTAATATTTTTTTCAGTAAACGGCAGCGTAATGATTGTATGGCCGCCTAGTTGGCTGGCTTTTGCAATATTGCTTATCGGAGGCAAGAAGTACTTACCCAGTATTTTTATTGGCGCATTCATCGCCAGTGTGATGATGGGCAGTTCTGTATCGATATCTATTTTTGTTGCGTCTGGTAATACACTGGGTGTGCTAGCAGGCGCCTTATTTTTAGCCCGCATTGCTCACTTCAATCGCTCTTTAACGCATCTTAGCGATTATATGTGGCTAGGTATTGCCGCAGTTGTTAGCGGCTGTGTTTATGCTTTGATCGGCACCAGTTCATTATTGTTAACAGGGCTGCTTACACCAAAGACCTTCACACTCGATTTTTTGCATTTATGGGAACGAGATACACTCGGCATTATTCTGGCAACACCAATTATTCTGGCATGGCAACAAATTCCAAGAGGCTGGTTCAAGCAAGAACGAGTGGCTGAAGCCGTTGCATGTTTTGGTCTAGCCTTTTTTGCCGGCCAAATTATATTTATGGATTGGTTTCACGACACTCTTGGCGTGTATGCAAATGCGTATCTGATGTTTGTATTTGTTACTTGGAGCGCAGTGCGTTTTGGTCGGCATGGGGTTTTCCTTGTTATTAGCATTACGGGGGTGCAAGCGCTACTAGGCGCTATTCAGGGAATTGGATTTTTCGCAATAGATATTGAAAACACTGACCTGACTAATCTTTGGCTCTATATGCTAGTGCTGACGGACGTTGGCTTGGCTTTGGATTTTGTGATGTTTGAGTTAAGACGGGCCGAACGCCGTGAAAGATCACGCAATCAAGTACTCGAACTGCTGGCAAAGAATACGCCACTAAACGAAGTACTGCAATTTATAGTATGCAGTGTGGAGAAAGAAAATGCAGATATGCTGTGCTGTATTCTACTGGTGGATAATGTAGCTGAGCACTTATTTACTGGTGCTGCCGCAGATATGCCAGATTTTTATAATTCGATGGCACATAGTGCTGAAATAGACATTGCCTTTACCAATTGTGGTGGCGACGCTCATGCTGAAAAACATATTATTGTCGAGAATATCCAGAGTCATCCGTACGTTACACTCTATCAAAAATTAAGCGTCCAAATATCGCTACATTCAGGTTTGTTAGAACCGATCTATAGCCACTCTGGCAAGGCTCTCGGTACTATCGGCATTTATCGTCGCAAAGCCGACATTTCCGCCAGTGACGACGATGTTTTGTTGATTAAGCAGGTGGCTAATATAGTAGGCGCTGCAATTGATCAAAGCCTCATTAACGATGAGTTGCAACTAGCCTTGCTGATATACCAGAACAGCAGCGAAGCAATGGCGGTTACTGGTGCCGATGGTACCGTGATTACCATCAATCCTGCATTTACCAAATTTACCGGATATACCCCGGATGAGGTTATTGGTAAGAATATTAAAATTCTCAGTTCTGGGCGTCAGGACAAGAAGTTTTATCAAGCCATGTGGCACGCCATCAATACTACCGGCTTCTGGCAAGGCGAAATATTGAACCAGCGCAAGAATGGTGAAATCTATACTGAATGGCTTACGATCAATACCGTTACCAATGAGAATGGCTCAGTCCATCGTCGTGTTGCAATTTTCTCTGACATTACCAATAAAAAAGAGGCCGATGACCTAATCTGGAAACAAGCAAATTTTGACATGTTAACCGGGTTACCTAACCGCAGCATGTTTCTTGACCGGCTGAATCAGGCGATTAAAAAATCCCTTCGTACTAACCTTCCACTGGCACTAATTTTTCTGGATCTTGACCGATTCAAGGAAGTGAACGACACGCTCGGGCACAACGCAGGGGATAACTTGCTTAAAGAAGCTACACGGCGCCTGTTAAGTTGTGTGCGTGAGTCGGATACTGTGGCTCGTCTGGGAGGCGATGAATTCGTAATCGTACTGGATAAGCTGGACGATTTAAGTAGTATTGAACGTATTGCTAAAAATCTCTTGATAAAACTTGACGAACCATTTTATTTAGAAAATGAAGTCGCCTACATAAGCGCCAGTATCGGTATCACGCTGTTTCCAAATGATGCCGCTGACGCTAACGAGCTTCTCAAAAATGCAGATCAGGCGATGTATTTTTCCAAAAATACTGGCCGCAACCGCTATAGTTATTTTACTAGACCCATGGAGGCAACTGCCAAGAACCGGTCGCGGTTAATCAACGATTTGCACTTCGCCCTTACTGAAGGTCAATTCTGTCTGCATTACCAGCCCATTGTAGATCTTAGCACTGGTGCTATCGACAAAGCTGAGGCACTTATCCGCTGGCAACATCCACAGCGAGGCTTAGTCAGCCCAGCAGAGTTTATTCCCATTGCTGAAGAAACCGGGCTTATTAACGACATCGGCGAATGGGTATTTCACGAGGCAGTGCAACAGGTGGCAATCTGGCGCACGTCAAAAAACCCTGCATTCCAGATTAGCATCAATAAATCACCCGTGCAGTTTCTCAACAAAAACAAAACACATGCTGACTGGATATCACATCTACGTTCGCTCGATTTGCCTGGGCAATGTATCGTAGTGGAAATTACCGAAGGTTTATTATTGGATAACAATACTAGTATTACAGGACAGTTGCTGGAATTCCGTGATGCAGGCATGCAAGTATCACTCGATGATTTCGGTACTGGTTACTCGTCGCTGTCCTACCTTCAAAAATTTGATATTGATTATCTCAAAATCGATCAGTCTTTCGTACGCAACCTGTCGTCTAATTCGAGCAACATGGTACTGTGTGAAGCCATCATAGTGATGGCGCATAAACTTGGCATGAAAGTGATTGCAGAAGGCATAGAAACGCAAGAGCAACGCGACCTGCTTACTGCCGCCAAGTGCGATTACGGGCAAGGTTACTTATTCTCAAAACCAGTTCCAGCCATTGAGTTTGAAAAATACCTCAATGCTTGATTGGGTCCGTTATCGTTTAATTAGACTATAGCGATGTCCAACATAGTGTGAAATATCCAAATGATGCTGCAATTTAATTGCTAACGTAATATTGATTGACGAAGTCAGTGGTACACTTTTTCTACGCTATTGATATATCATCTTTTTTGCATCGACTACTATCAAAATCCCAATGTTTGCCAAATCTTATCAACTTTGGCTTTCACTTCGGCTGGCATCACAATTGGTCGACCCCATTCGCGGCATGTTTCACCAGGCCATTTATTGGTCGCATCCATACCCATTTTGCTACCAAGACCGCTAACAGGCGACGCAAAATCGAGATAGTCAATCGGAGTGTTATCAACCAACAGTGTGTCACGTATCGGGTCTACGCGGGTGGTGATGGCCCAGATTACCTCCTGCCAGTTGCGGATATTGACATCTTCATCCACAACCACAATAAATTTGGTATACATGAATTGACGTAGAAAACTCCAGATACCGAACATGACTCGCTTAGCATGACCGGGATAGGATTTTTTTATCTGCACCACCGCCATACGATAGCTGCAACCCTCAGGCGGCAAATAAAAATCTGTGATTTCCGGAAACTGTTTTTGCAGCAGTGGAACGAATAATTCATTAAGGGCTAATCCCAAAACTGCAGGCTCATCTGGTGGTTTGCCAGTATAGGTGGAGTGGTAAATCGGATTGTGCCGCATCGTGATGCGATCAATAGTAAAAACCGGGAACCAGTCCTGTTCGTTGTAATAACCAGTGTGATCACCAAACGGACCCTCCAGCGCATGTTCATAGCCCGTAGCGTGCGATTCGTCTGGGTAGATATGCCCTTCAAGCACGATCTCAGCCGAAGCGGGAACACGCAAGTCGCTACCAATAGCCTTGACCAGTTCGGTACGGCTGCCACGTAATAGGCCAGCAAACTGATATTCCGACAAGCTATCGGGTACTGGTGTAACAGCCCCCAAAATAGTCGCGGGGTCAGCGCCCAAAGCGACTGCCACCGGATAGGGCTGACCTCGATGAAGCTCGCCATGTTCACGAAAATCCAGTGCGCCGCCGCGCTGGGCCAACCAACGCATGATCACTTTATTACGCCCCAGCACTTGCTGGCGGTAGACGCCAAGATTCTGACGTTCCTTATGCGGCCCTTTTGTGATGACCAACCCCCAAGTGATTAGAGGTGCAATATCTCCTGGCCAGCAATGCTGAATTGGTAGTCTAGCCAAGTCAACATCATTGCCTTCCCACACGACATCCTGGCATGGTGCTGAACGCAACTCCTTGGGCGTCATGTTCCATAATGATTTCACCTTTGAGCGCAGGCCTAACATGTCCTTGAATCCATTGGGGGGCTCTGGGTCCTTCAGCATGGCCAACACATGGCCATAGTTACGTAGCTCGCTCACGTCCGTAGCACCCATACCTAGCGCGACGCGTCGTGGGGTACCAAAAAGATTGCCAAGCACAGGAATGCTGTGACCTACCGGGTTTTCAAACAATAGAGCCGGACCACCAGTACGCAGGGTACGGTCACACAGCTCCGTCATTTCTAAATGTGGAGAGACAGGTGACTTAATACGCTTTAGCTCACCTATCTGTTCCAGCTGAACGATGAAGTCCCGCAAATCGTGATAAGCCAAATCAGTCTCCAGTCAAGTTGTTTTGCTTGGCTACGGCGAGCCCTTCCCAGCGGGGGGCCAGCTCATTTGGCACACCCAGCAAATCGATAACGCGGCTGACAGTGTGGTCAATTATGTCGGCTATAGTTTGTGGCCGATGGTAAAAACAAGGCAACGGCGGGTAGATAATGCCGCCCATTTCGGTGACACTGGTCATATTGCGCAAATGGGCCAGATTAAACGGTGTTTCGCGCACCATTAAGATCAATCGGCGGCGTTCCTTGAGCATGACATCTGCAGCCCGCGTAATCAGGTTGTCTGATAGGCCATGCGCCACCGCAGCCAGCGTTCTCATTGAACACGGGGCCATGACCATGCCATCTGACTGGAACGAGCCACTGGCAATTGACCCGCCAACATCGTTCACATTATGAGTTACATCGGCCAGCTCCTCAAGCTGCATGCGGTTCATATTTAACTCCTGCTGTAGATTCAGTAACCCAGAGTCAGATATCACCAAATGGGTTTCTATATTTGGCATTTCACTCAGCACTTGTAGCAGGCGCACACCATAAGAGGCACCAGAGGCACCGGTAATCGCTACGATCAGTCGTTTATAGGTCACGGTCATCGGGTGAGAACGGACCCTTCAATCTTGGCAAGTACAAGTGCCAAAACAGCTTGCGCCTGTTCGAGATCGAAGTCTGTGTGGTATATTTTTTTCACACTATACTGGTTGAGCTGGTGGTAGCTATCCGGCTCAACGCCATGGCGTGCCAGACAAGCCTTAGTACAGGCAAGTGAACAACCGTCGAGTGCAATAATAGGGCGACCAGAACGTGCAATTTTCACCAAGTGAAGCACGTCTCCACCTACACCTGCTATGCAGGACATTTCTGCCACACCCAGCTTATCGAGCTGCAGCGCAATGTAATTTGCCATTTGTGCCACGCTCGAACAGCCAGAGCAGGAATATACGATGGGGAAATTTACATCTCTTTTGCGCAATGAGTCTGATCCTTTCATTTAACCTAAAAACGGCTTTTCATCCACGAAAAACACCAAAAACACGAAATGGGGTAAGCAGGCATTTCGCTTTATTAAGTGAAAGCTCGCAAATAAATCAAATGCATCATTCAATTTTCAATTTAACCTATTGGGTGTCATCGTAAATCCGTGTAATCAATTGAATTTTTTCGTGTATTTTGTGTTTTTCGTGTATTTTGTGTTTTTCGTGTATTTTGTGTTTTTCGTGGACCAACTGCTTTTTATAGGTTCAATAGTCAAGTTCGCAATCGCTATCATACCCACAGTCTTGCTTTCATTCTTGTCAACGGATTTCTAGAGAATATGCGCTCGAGCTTAAGCAAGGGATGCTCGATGGCATCCAGCGTGTTCTTAGCTACCAATCCCAGTTCGGTATCGCCTTCCACTACCAGTCGTCGATTGAAAAACAGTGTGTCAGGATCTTCCTTGCGCATCGCCAGAAGATAAAAATCATAGGCGGTAGCACTAATGGTAAGGTCTGGTAACACATTGCCAGTAGCGGCCGAAAATCCGGATGACTGCACGGTGAAGTAAAAATTCAACCCAACATCGTTAACATGTATGGCAATCCGCTTACCATACAGCGCTTGCAGGTCACCGCGATGGATAACTTGACGCAGTACCAGATCAAGAATACAGGTAAGGGTAAATGATGACGGCCATGTTGGCAGATGTTCAATTAATCGACCTAGCTGACGTGGAAAAATATACGTGCTTTGACTCATGTCAGCACCTCCATTGATTGTTCAATACCAGATCGTCCATGCCAATAACCATCACATGGCGCATCAAACAGGAGTGGTGCAAGCGCGGCCTTCGCTTCGCTGCTACTAACCATACGGTCAATCGCAGCCCTAAATGCTGCAATCACTTCACCAGTGTGCTCAGGCTGCGGGCTGATACGTACAACGTCCACGCCAAGTTGTCGCATGTCGTCAATCTCACCAATCAAATTGTGAATGCTGGCAGATTGGGTCTGCGTTCCATTTAAGGCAAGAAAAGATTGACCCTCACGCGTTTTTAACGTCATGCCGCAAGGATGCTCCAGACACTTAAAGTGACAATCGTCCTTAGGCAGATTGTGGCGCCGCGCAGTAAAGCAACGTGAAGAAAGAGCAAGTGGCAAGCGGCCGTAAGCAAACACTTCGGTTTCCATGCCTTGAGGTTTTTTAACCAAAAGTTCTGTCAGCATATTACGCGATAATTCTACTGGCATCACCCAACGGCTCGCGCCCTGTTCTGCCAGTATTTCAAGCGTTTCGCCATTGTAGGTATTAATATGCGTTCCCACGACGAATGGCTTGCCTGCAGATAGTCGTACAGCACCCATGTCATTGGCTTCGATGCTGAATCGGCCATTTCTAGCAATCCGACGCAACACCTTGAGGTCAGATTCAGATTCAAGCAGTGCTTGTGTAGACAACACTACTTCTTTGCCAGCTTCCGCCAACCTGCCAGCAACAGTCAACCAATCCTCCAGGCGCATCTCATGGCGACGCGAACATACCACCTCACCTAAATAGACAATATCTACCGGCCAGTTGGCAACTTGCTCGTAAAAATCCTGCACCGTTTTACGAGTCCAGTAATAAAGAATAGGGCCCAGAGAGATTTTCATAATATTACTTCCATGGACGGTAATAGGCGCCAAGCGTATGCTGTTGCCCTTCAGAAAGTTTACCTAACTGCGCCATCCAGTCGGGTGTGGCTGCATAATGCGCGGCATCTAGTTTGGCTGCATCGATGGCTGCTCGCCATACACGCGTTACTTGTTCAACATAGACTGGGCTGCGCTGGCGGCCTTCAATCTTGATGGCTCTAATTCCCATGCGTAACATGTCTGGAATCAGTTCCAGCGTATTGAGGCTGGTTGGCTCCTCCAACGCGTAATACGTTTCATCTTCCACTTCGAAACGACCTTTGCACAAAGTAGGATAGCCTGCATTCTCATCGGCACTATATCGATCTAGCAACACACCACTCAGGCGTGATTCCAGCCCCTTGGGTGTCTGCTGCCAGCGCACGGCCTTTGCTGGAGAGCACACGCCTGCGGTATTAGGTGATTCACCAGTAACATAGGAAGACAATATGCAACGCCCCTCCACCATCACGCATAATCCGCCGAAGCCGAACAACTCGATTTCAACCGACGTGTTTTTAACGACGTTCTCAACCTGTGCCAGCGACAGCACACGCGGCAGTACAGCGCGCTGAATGCCAAAATGTTCCTGATAGAAATTGATTGCCTCGTAATTGGTGGCTGAGCCTTGCACTGAGAGATGCAAACGCAAATCAGGATATGTACGGCTAGCATAGCGCATTAGGCCCAGATCAGCCAAAATTAGCGCATCGACCCCTAGTTCTGCCGCATCATCTACCGCCTGCTTCCACACATGCCATTGCGCAGTTTGTGGAAAGGTATTGAGTGCCAGTAATATTTTGCGTCCGTGCTCATGAGCGTAGCGAATGCCTTGTTTGGCAGTTTCATTATCGAAATTCAAGCCGGCAAAGGCTCGTGCATTAGTGCTGTTGCGAAAACCCATATATACGCAGTCGGCTCCGTTATCCACAGCGACCTTAAGCGCTGGCAGGTTCCCTGCTGGGCAAACCAGTTCAAGCGACATATTGCATATCCTCTATGATGTGAGTTTCTCCGGCGCGGCTACTCTGACGGGTGCCGCGTTGACGCAACTCCTTCTCGATACCATTTAATATGTTCCACTTCTGTGAACACCATTCTGGTGCCAATAAAATATCTTTCGATGCTGTGGCAGTCACACGGTGGAATATGATGTGTTGAGGCGTGCGTTCAATCAAGTCGGCGGCGATGCGTATGTAGTCATTTTTAGCAAGTGGCTGATAGCCACCGCGCCGCCACTCATAGGCCAGCATAGTGTGCTTAACCACGTGTAGTGGATGTAGCTTAAGTCCATCCACGCCGATTTCCAACACAGTGTCGAGCGTAGCGTGGTAGTGATACTCATCTTCACCAGGCAGTCCTATAATCAAATGTGTGCATAAAGGAATGTCTCGTGCACGTGCTGCCATTGCAGTCTCGCGATACTCTGCCAGAGTATGGCCGCGGTTAACACGTTCCAGCGTATCATCGAACGCCGATTGCAAGCCAAGTTCCAGCCATATTTCTAGCCCCTCGGCGCGTAGCGTCTCAAGCAGGTCAAGTACAGCTGACGAAACACAGTCTGGACGAGTACCGACTGATATACCAATGATGTCTGGTTGTGTCAGCGCTTCACGGTAAAGCATCTCAAGCTCCGCAATGTCAGCATAGGTATTAGTATAGGCCTGAAAGTAAGCGATAAATTTAGTAGCGCGCGTGCCTTTAGCTATCGCAGCGCGTGCCTTGGCAATCTGCCCGGGTACATCAAGGCGAGAACCAGCAGCAGGGCTAAAAGATACGTTGTTGCAGAACGTACAACCACCAGTGCCTTTTGTGCCGTCACGATTGGGGCAAGTAAAGCCTGCATCAAGTGCGATTTTATGTACACGTTTACCGTAGCGTTTCAGCAGATCCTGCCCATAAGTATTGACTCTGTTAGATAGGATCATGCTGACTCCATAGGTATATTTCTGCAACTGCGCATCTTTTGCAATAGAACAGAGAGAAACGCATGCTATCTCTTGGAGAAACCTGCCAATACACTTTCATTTAATATCCAATTATTTTGTTCATTAGATTTTAATCCGACCAAATCAGTCCCCTCTAATCGCTGAACTTGGTGCCCTATAAAAACATAATATAGCCAGTAAATGACGCAATATGTAAATCAACACTGGTGAGTAAAGCCTCAAAGACATGACCAACTATTTTTAAGTTGAAAAGTTTAGTGTGCATTCACCAAATCTATCTTGATGTAGCTCAAGATTGGACATTTACTTTTAATTGACCGCTAGGAAGACCTTTTGCAGAACTCAGCTAACATTTAGCTCCAAAATCATCATCGTTTGAGTTTGATATTAACCACCAGTGTGAGACATAAAACGTATGACTGCAGGTGTAGCACGATTTAAATCAAAATCGTGACCTTTGGGTTTAGTTTGCAGGCTATTGATAATCGCTTGCTTAAGCGGTCTGTCATCGTGAGGGAACTCTCTTAACAACGGTCTCAAATCCACTTTATTTTCTTGGCCTAAACAAAGATACAGCTCGCCTTTACAGCTAATGCGTACACGATTGCACGCTTCACAAAAATTATGGCTGTTTGGCGAGATAAAGCCTATTTTTGTTGTGCTGTTCGGAATGCGCCAATAGCGTGCTGGACCGCCCGTAGTCTCTGCGCTTCTAACTAAATCGTAGCGGGCTCTCAGCAGTTTTAATGTTTCTTCATTGCTTACATAGCTTGCGCTACGGGAATGTTGCACTTCGCCTAGCGGCATTTCTTCAATAAATGAGATGTCCAAACCGTGCTCTACCGCAAACGCGGCTAAAGGCAGTGCTTCATCATCATTGATGCCTCGCATGAGTAGGGCATTGAGCTTAATATTTTCAAAACCTGCTTGCTTGGCAACGGCAATGCCACGTAGCACTTTATCTAACTCGCCCACGCGTGTGATTTTACGAAAACGCACTGCATCCAGGCTATCAAGGCTAATGTTAATACGGCGTACACCTGCTTGTTTTAAGGCGAATGCTTGATGTGCTAATTGTGAGCCATTGGTTGTTAAAACCAGTTCGCGCAAACCCTGCAACTGCCCGATTTCTTCAAATAACTGGAGCGCATTTTTACGCACCAGTGGCTCTCCACCTGTAATGCGAACTTTGCTTACACCTAACGAGACAAAGACTTTTACTAAACGCGCACATTCTTCTAGCGACAATACTTCATCTCGCGGCAGAAAAGTCATGTTTTCCGACATACAGTAGACACAGCGAAAATCGCATCTATCCGTAATTGACAGGCGAATATAATCCACCTTGCGGCCAAAGCTATCAATTAACACAGATGGATAGGTGCGGAGATTCATTTTGTCAGTTAAAACTACTCAACCAGTTAAAAGGCATAAATCGCAGTTAGCCAGAATTTCTCGATGTCACGTTTACGAGTGCCGGCGTATTCATCGTCTTCTTTAAAATTGGCATACTCAACTGAAGCAGAAATTTGTTTGGTAAATTTATAGTAAACACCCAAATCAAATTCTTTGCCGTATTTGTCGCCCGTACCGCCGCCTACTTTCGCAAAGTTACGGTCCGAATTAATGAAGTGATACTCCGCCTTAATCGTGGCATCCATGACTTTGCCACCAGCAATCAATATCGTATCTTCTATGCCTTCGTTAGGTGTGACGAGAAATACATCTGCCCAACCTTGAAACAAGTGATTGGTACCGAGTGGCGTTTGGAAGGCTTTGCCATTAGAGTTACCTGACAACTTTTCTTGGTCAACGCGTAAGAACCAATCACCATACCCGGCACCCGCACCAACTCGGTAATAATCGTTATCAATCAACTTGCTACCGTCTTTATAGTCGTCCTGTTTGGCATACTCTGCTGTATATAAAACTTTCCAGCTATCATTCAGTTTTTGGCTACCATCTAGACGCAAACCTAAGGTTTTGTTGGATGAGGCTTCCAGTGCCTTGCCATTCCAATCCACAAAATAGCCATAGCCAACTAAACTGGTGCTAGGCGTAATATTGTATTTAACATTGGCAATATCGATGTTGGCATCTTGGATTTTAGTGGTGATTTGCTTCACTTGTTCATAGTGTGCCAATGCAATCTCGGTATTAGGCAGGCTTTTATTCACAAACGAAAGTCCATTAAATACCTGCCAGTTTTGACGAAAGCGCACATCACCCACATAGCGCCAGTTATCAAGCACCATGCCTTGACGCCCTAACTTAATAGAGGAGTCAGGAATGCCTGTCCACTCCAGATATAGTTGATGAAAATCGTAATCTTCAGGGTCAGCAATCACGGGATACTTTGTTCTGCTAGCTAGTGGGCTGCCTTTTTTTAGATCGTTATAATCATCATTTAACGGGCTTAAGCCATACACTTCAGCAGTGATGCTAACGTCATGGAATGGCTTGGTTTTCCAGCCAATTAGACTGCGCAATGTGAACGCTTCGCCAGTTTCAGATTTTCCATCCTGATTGACATTTTCATAACGCAACTTAAAGTTAATCGTTGGCTTTCCTTCTATGATCGCTTCTTTTAACGAACCCGCTTGCGCAACATCCTCCGCTAGCCCTGGTAATGCCCACATCGTTAACAAGGCGGAAAATACAGAAATACTTAATCGATGGTTCATTGTCATCTCCTAGCTTTTTAAGAACTTACGTTTGCTACGCACCACTTGATAAGGGCGATTAGCGTAGCCAAACGGCGCACTCCACACATGTACTAAGCGGGTGAATGGGAACAGCAAAAACACCGTCATACCAAAAAATAAATGTATTTTAAAAATCGTGTCCACGCCGTTAAGTAAAGCTGGGTTTGGGTGCAAATAAACAATACTTTGTACCCATTCGGCTAGCGCAATCATCACACTAGGGTTGCCGTGGTTAGCATGCCCAATAGAGACAGGAATAGTTGACAGCCCAAGCATGAGTGTGATGAGTAACCAAGTAAGAATAAACTTGTCAGAGCCGCGACTGACGGCAGATACTCGCGCATTAAACATACGACGCACCCATAGAATCACCCCGCCAATCAAGCACATAACACCAAAAATAGACCCAGCCCAAATCGCAACCATTTGGTGTGTCATGTCGGATACGCCAAGCCCTGTAAACACGCTGTGTGGCGTTAATAAACCAACAGCATGCCCGCCAAAAATGGCAATAATGCCAACATGAAATAGATTGCTACCTAGCCGCATATTCGCCTTGGATAACAACTGGCTGGAATCGCTTTTCCATGTGTATTGCTCGCGATCAAAGCGTAACAGGCTGCCTAGCAAAAACACACTAAGCGCAATGTAGGGATACACGCCGTAAAGAAAGTTGTGTAAATTCATTTTCGTTCTCCTTAATGTCTTTAGCTTAAGCCGCTAATTTAGTTAGCGTCGCTCTGCTCTCAATAATTGAGAGTAGAGCAGCATAAGGGCTGCCTGCTTTTTGCAGGTTCTCTGTCAGTACACCCAGCACTTTTTTAGCGTCCGATAAAAACACGGTCGCCTCGTTATCATCCAAATAAGCTGTAAATTCCAGAATGAGCGGCAAATAGTCAGGTAACTCATTGGTGACCACCTCTATGCCATAATCCTTGTACAACTCACCCAAATCAATCAAAGCTGGCCCACGATTTTTATCATCACCAAATAGGTGATGCGTCAGGTGCAGGCTGTGTTCTGCTGTCATATCAAAAGTTTGTACATATTCCGCTTGCAACTCGGTGACTGACATACTCTGCAAATGGGTTAGAAAGTTCTGCAAAGCCTCGCGTTCGGCATGATCTATTTCCAAGTTTTGCACGACAAACTCGCGCAACTCAGGCAGATGCTCAATCAAGTCCTGATTAGGATAATCAAGTAAGGCTGATAATAATTTGTAGATTTGCATAATGCTGTCCTTAACTATTGGGTGCTTCTTCTTTAGGTTCTACCGTATCTTTACGACGGCGCGGGAATAGCGTGATTTTAGAAACGCCGTGTGAAGTATCATTACCAAACGTAAAGCCATTTTGACCTTGGAAGCCAAATGAATCGTCCAAAGTTTCTTCGGTATGTCCAGTCGGAATCACAAAACGGTCTTCATAATTGGCAATTGCCAGATAGCGGTACATTTCTTTCGCTTGATCTTCAGTAATGCCAGCTGCATCAATTGCACGCGTATCAACTTTGCCTTCAACGTGAATCGAACGTTGGTAGCTACGCATAGCAATTAGCTTATTTAAAGCGCTTTCAATCGGCGCCTCTTTGCCTGCGGTGAGTAAATTGGCAAGGTACTGTATTGGTAAGCGCATCGCACCAGCCACCGGAATTGCGCCATCAGGTCCTACGGGTAAATTCCCTTGGTCAATTTGTGATTGCACAGGTGAGAGCGGTGGTACATACCACACCATCGGCAACGTACGAAATTCTGGATGAATTGGGAAGGCAATTTTCCAGTCCATCACCATTTTCCAGATTGGTGATTTACGCGCGGCATCAAGCCAATCTTCGTTAATACCTTCAGCACGTGCAGCTTTAATCACTTCGGGGTCATTCGGATCCAAGAAAATACTACGCTGTGCCTCGTACAAATCTTGCGTATCTTCCATACTCGCCAGTTCTTCGATGCGGTCTGCGTCGTACAACA
The DNA here is from genome assembly GCA_030655015.1 of Methylotenera sp. GTDB lineage: Bacteria > Pseudomonadota > Gammaproteobacteria > Burkholderiales > Methylophilaceae > Methylotenera. Next base: position 42,015 of record JAURWJ010000035.1, read on the forward strand.
TAATGCCGTTGTAACGAATACGTCCAACGCATGATTCTGAACATACCGTCGGCATGCCAGACTCTACGCGTGGATAACAGCCGATACACTTCTCAGCTTTACCAGATTCCCAGTTATAAAATACTTTTTTGTACGGGCATGAGCTGATGCACATACGCCAGCCACGGCATTTGTCTTGGTCAACCAACACAATGCCGTCTTCTTCGCGTTTATAAATCGAGCCAGACGGACAGGCGGCTACACAAGCTGCGTTCAAGCAGTGATTACAAATGCGCGGCAAATACATATGGAAAGTATTCTCAAATTGGCCATACATCTCCTTCTGGATGTTATCCATATTTTTGTCTTTACTGCGTTTATGATACTCGCCCGCTAAATCATCTTCCCAGTTTGGCCCCCAAGTGATCTTTTCCATACTTTCGCCTGTGATTTGCGATATGGGTCGAGCAGTAGGCGTGGCCTCTGACAATGGTGCGTTTTTCAGATGTGCGTAATTGTAAGTAAACGGCTCATAATAATCGTCGATTTCAGGCATATCCGGGTTGGCGAAGATATTAAGCAATTTGTTGGTGCGGCTACCAGATTTTAATTCCAGCTTGCCGTTTTTAAGCTCCCAGCCACCGTTCCAAATATCCTGATTTTCCCATTGTTTTGGGTACCCTACGCCAGGCTTTGATTCCACGTTGTTAAACCAGGCGTATTCCACGCCTTTTCTGTTGGTCCACACGTTTTTACAGGTGACCGAGCAGGTGTGACAGCCGATGCATTTATCTAAGTTAAAGACAAAGGCGAATTGTGCGCGTACTTTCATGATGTTCTCCTAGTGTCCTTTTATTTGGCGCCAATGCCAACGGGGTTAAGTTGTGCTTCGCGTTCTGGCGTGAGCGGACGCTCTAACCAATCCACGTCCTTATCTGCGATCTTATGTAACGCTACCATGGTGTCGCGTTGGCAACCTACCGTGCCGTAATAATTAAAGCCGTAAGAAAGCTGTGCATAGCCACCAATCATATTGGTCGGTTTCATAATGATACGTGTGACTGAATTCAAAATACCTCCGCGTTTATTCGTAGATGGTGAACCAGGTACGTTAATAGTTTTCTCTTGCGCGTGGTACATCATCGCCATGCCACGTGGAATCCGTTGCGAAACGACGGCACGTGCAACCGTCGCACCATTGTGGTTCACTGCTTCTACCCAGTCGTTGTCTTCAATGCCTACAGATTTAGCATCGTCCTCAGACAGCCATACATATGGTCCGCCACGGAACAAGGTCAACATACGCAAGTTATCTTGATAAGAAGAATGGATACCCCATTTGGAGTGCGGTGTAATCCAGTTCAACGCTAGATGTGGCTTAGCTGTAACTGCTTTTGGTAGTGAATTTAACTCACCTAAATCGACCATCGGCTTATAAGTACAAAAGCCCTCGCCAAAATCCAGCATCCATTCATGATCTTGGTAGAAATGTGCACGACCTGTGAGCGTACGGAATGGAATATGCTCGTGGATATTGGTATAACCAGCTGTATAAGACACATGCTCAGACTCAATGCCAGACCAAGTCGGTGCAGTAATAATCTTACGCGGTTGTGCCTGAATATCTTTAAAAGTAAATTTGTCTTCATGACGACCAGCATACAAATGATGATGATCAATCCCTGTTTTTACCGATAACGCAGACCATGATTTATGCGCAACTTCACCATTGGTTTCAGGGGCTAAGCGCATCACGGAATCGCATACTTCCATATCTTCTGTTAGCGAAGGCATGCCGAAAGAAACGCCAGGTTCACTTACCGTAGAGTTATGCTTTTTAAGTTCCTCATACTCTTGGTCGGTATTCCAATCAATACCCTTGATGTTGTTGCCAAGTTTGGTCATGAGTGGGCCAAGCGCAATAAATTTACGATAGGTATCGCCATATACACGCTCAACCAGCTTAATAATCGGCATAGTTTTGCCTGGGATCGGCTCGCAATCGCCCTCTTTCCAGTTCTTCACTTCGCCAAAAGGCTGTGCCAATTCCGCTGCAGAATCGTGTTGCATTGGCCATGCCACCACTTCTTTTTTCGTGCCTAAATGTTTTTCAGCCAGTGGCGAGAAAGTTTTAGCAAGCGTTTTAAAAATCTGCCAATCAGATTTCGATTCCCAACCTGGTGACACGGCTTCAGACAATGGGTGAATGAACGGATGCATATCAGTAGTATTCAGGTCATTTTTCTCATACCAAGTTGCAGTCGGCAAAACAATGTCAGAGTACGCGCCTGTTGAATTGAGGCGGAAGTTAATATCCACCATTAAATCCAATTTACCTATGGGTGCATTTTCATGCCATTTCACTTCTTTATTGTTATTGCCTGCACCAGACTCTTGCAATACACCGTTTTGTGCACCCAGCAAATGTTTCAAGAAATATTCATGTCCTTTGGCAGAAGTACCGATGAGATTAGAGCGCCACACGAACAAATTGCGCGGCCAGTTTACAGGGTTATCAGGGTCGGCATAAGCCACATCTAACTTACCAGATTTCAATTGTTCTGCAACATAACTGGCAACAGAAGCTTCATCGGTGGCGCCACTCTTCATTGCCTCTTCTGCCAACTCAATCGGGTTACGGTCAAAATTAGGCACTGATGGTAACCACCCCATACGTGCCGCTTTCACGTTGTAGTCGGCAATAGAGTTACCTTTATTTTTACCTTTACCTGCAGGACTTAATAAGGCATCCGCATCCATCGTTTCATAACGCCATTGGTCAGTATGGAAATAAAAGTAAGACGTAGCGTTAGCCTGGCGTGGTGGACGCATCCAGTCTAGTGCAAAGGCAATGGGTGCCCAACCTGCTTGTGGGCGTAATTTTTCTTGCCCTACATAATGCGCCCAGCCTCCACCAGACTGCCCCACACAACCGCACATGTGTAACAAATTCATAATAGAACGATAAGCTAAGTCATTGTGATACCAATGGTTAATCGCAGCGCCCATAATCACCATGGATTTACCTTTGGTTTTAGAGGCATTGTAAGCAAATTCACGACCAGTGCGCTCAATATCAGCAGCTTTCACGCCTGTCACTTTTTCTGCCCAAGCTGGGGTGTAGGCCACGCTAGCATCGTTGTAATCTTTAGCTACGTTTTCTCCACCCAAACCGCGATCGATGCCGTATTGAGCAATCTGCAAATCAAACACAGTCGCCACAAGAGCCTCTTCACCATTAGCCAGTTTAACTTTGCGCACTGGCACGTTACGGAATAACAAATCAGCTTCATCATGGTTAAAATGCGGGAAACCTACTGAAACTACGTCATCACGGCTTGCAATACAGGTAAGCTGTGCCTGCATTTTTTTCTGAGTCGCCGCATTTTTTTCCAGTAAATTCCATTTACCTTCTTCACCCCAGCGGAATCCAATCGAACCATTAGGCGCAACAAATGCCTTGGTTTTTTCGTCAAAGACAATGGTTTTCCAATCCGGGTTATTAGTTTCGCCCAAGGCGCCATCAAAGTCAGAAGCACGTAAAAAGCGGTCTGACACATAATCCTCACCATGCTTGCGTAACATTACCTGCATCGGCAAGTCGGTGTATTTTCGCGAGTATTCCTGGAAATACGGATCTTGATTATCAATGTGGAATTCTTTCAGCGCAACATGTCCCA
>JAURWJ010000036.1 GCA_030655015.1 Methylotenera sp.
AAACCGATTATTTTCAATTTTCACGGCTACCCTTATTTGATTCACCGCCTGACCTATCGCCGCACTAATCATGGCAATCTACATGTACGCGGCTACAAAGAAAAAGGCAGCATCAATACGCCGTTAGAGCTGGCGATACAGAATCAAATAGACCGCTTCAGCTTGGCGATAGACGCGATCAACCGCATTCCTGCTTTACAAATGATAGGCGCTCACGTTCAAGAGCAGTTACGTAACCGGCAGATTGAATGCTGCCGCTACGCCTACGAATACGGGGTTGATTTACCTGAAGAAGATAACTGGACATGGTCGAGCTAAATGTACTAACCATCAATAGTGGTTCATCCAGCCTCAAAGCGAGTTTATTTTTAGCTGATGGTGAGCGGAGAAACTTCCGCTACGCGCATATTGGCGACGACCATTGCCAAAATCATGCTAAAGCGTTTGATGCACTACTGCATGATTTAGGCGACGTGCAACCAACAGTTATCGGTCATCGTTTTGTGCATGGCGGAGAAATAATCGATGCTGCGCGCCTGATTGATGCTGATGAGCGTGCGCGGCTAGAGCGTATTACCACCCTTGCGCCGCTACACATGCCAAGCAATTTATTAGGCGTAGATTTGTGCGCCAAGCAATTCAATTGTCCGCAAGTTGCCTGTTTTGATACCGCCTTCCACGCCACATTACCAGAAATAGCCTATCGCCTGCCAATTCCGCAAGCACTTAAATTGCGCCGCTTCGGCTTTCACGGCATCAATTACGCTCATGTTGCACAACTGCTACCAAAATATCTTGGCGCAACTGCACAAGGACGTATTGTGATTGCACACCTTGGCAGCGGTGCCAGTCTGTGCTTACTCGAAAACCTCCGCTCGGTAGATACCAGCATGGGCTACACCCCCGCTGGCGGCATCCCCATGGCAACCCGCAGTGGCGACATTGACCCCGGGGTCATGCTGGAGCTGGCTAAACGTTATAACGAAACCGAACTATCCACGCTGGTTTATCAACAAATGGGTTTATTAGCACTTTCAGACGGCGAAAGTAGCGACATGTCCGCCTTAATAAAAAGTAATAGCAAAGCTGCCAAATTTGCAGTGGCTTATTTCTCACGCCAGATACGTGCTGAAATCGGCAGCTACGCCGCAAAATCAGGCGGCATTGATGCACTGGTATTTACCGGCGGTATCGGCGAACATTCTGCGCAGGTGCGAACACTGATTTGCGAGCCACTGGATTTTATGGGGTTCAACCTGAATCAAGAAGCCAATCAGGCACACTTAGCCGCGATAAGTACGGCTTCATCCAAACCAGTTTTAATCATTGCCGCTGACGAAGAAGCTGAAATCGCAAGGCTTACAACTATGTTGAGCAAAAATACCAAAAATACGAAGTTAAGCGAACAATTATTATGATACTTTGGGTTAAGTTTTCTATTTGCCTTGCCATCATTGGCTATGCAGGTTATTTTCTCTCGCGCTATGGCGACATTATTGCTGAAAAAACCGGCATGTCTGCCTCATGGGTGGGGCTTATCTTATTGTCTACCGCAACCTCTTTACCAGAACTTATCACAGGCGTCTCAGCCGTGGCGTGGGCCGATGCCCCCAATATTGCAGTCGGCAATGCACTGGGCAGTACCGTATTCAATCTTGGATTTCTGGTCATACTGGATGCGCTATATCAGCGTGAAACGCTATATAGCCGTGCCGCGCAAGGGCATATTTTATCCGCCTCATTGGGCGCATTGATGATTGCGTTTGCGGGATTCAGCTTGTTGCTTGATCAAGCCGGTATCAGCCCCGCGCTAGGTCATATCGGCCTTTATACCCCATTTTTTGTGCTGATCTATTTTGTGGCGATACGTGCCGTACATCGTTACGAACAGCGCACACTGGACGCATACACCGAAGCCTCCACAGAACGCTATCCACATACCACCTTACGGCAAGCCGTTACTGGTTTCACATTAGCAGCGGCGGCAGTGGTCGCGGCAGGCACCTGGTTGCCTTTTGTTGCAAAAGATATTGCCGAATTAATGGGTTGGGGGCAAAGCTTCGTTGGCACATTGCTAGTGGCCGCCGTAACCTCCGCCCCAGAAATAGTCGTCACAATTTCAGCATTACGCATCGGTGCGCTGGATATGGCCATTGCCAACTTATTGGGCAGCAACTTGTTCAATATCATCTACCTGGCGGTAGATGACCTGTTTTATACCAAAGGTGCTCTACTCAGCAATGTTGACAGCAGTCACGCGCTGACTGCGTTTACGGCAGTTATGATGAGCGCACTGGCAACCGTTGGCTTTATTTTCCGCCCGCAACGGCCTGCGGTGTTAAAGCTCACTTGGATTAGCTTAGGGCTACTGTTGTTCTATATTCTCAACACATGGATTCTATTTCAACATGGTCAATAAAATAGAGATATATTGCTCCCTATGACACCGTTACTCACTTGGATTTTCTCGATAGTAGCCATCATGCTGTTTCTGCATGGCATGGCTTCATTTTCTAAAGAGGTGACGCGCTTGGGCGGAGAACACCTACGCGAAATACTCCGCAAATTAACACGTACCGACGTATATAGCGCGCTTGTGGGCAACGTCTGCAAGGCACTGGCACCACGAGCCACTGAACATTGTCGCTGGCCACCAAATAGCATTGGTGCATACTTTATTCAACCTAGCTACAGCTATTGTCGCGCTGACCATCCTTCCGCATGCCTAGCCAGCGTTAAGCCATTGGCTGCATCAAGGGCTCAAAAACGATGAGTCCGCCGTTTAACGAACTTGCCCTGCTACTGGCCGCTACCGCTGCTATCGGCATTGTAGCGGTGCGTTTTCGTCAGCCACTGATCCTGGTTTATATCATCGTCGGCATTGTGGCTGGGCCGATGGTGCTGGGCTGGATTACGATGCGGGATCCGCTTGAATTGCTCGCACAAATTGGTGTGGCAGTGCTGCTATTTACGGTGGGACTCAAGCTTGACCTGCACTTGGTACGCCGACTCGGACCAGTGGCGCTGGCCACCGGGCTAGGGCAACTGCTGTTTACAATTTTGTTTGGCTATCTGCTGGGCATGGCCTTGGGCATGAATCATCTCAAAGCGCTTTATGTAGCGATTGCGCTAACATTCTCAAGCACTATCATCATTATCAAGCTATTGTCAGACAAGCGAGAACTGGATTCACTGCATGGACGCATTGCAGTTGGCTTCCTTATTGTTCAGGACATTGCAGTGGTCATTGCCATGATGGTGATGAGTACGCTGAATATGGCCGGTGCCGGGAGTGTGTTTGAAACACTGGGGCTGATTACCTTAAAGCTGGTCACTGCTAGCTTACTACTGGCCATCATCATGCGTTATGTGTTGCCTCGGTTAATCGATTTAGTCGCGCGCTCACAAGAGCTCATGTTGTTATTTGCCATCGCTTGGGGTATCGCACTGGCAACCTTGGGTGAATCACTGGGCTTCAGCAAGGAGGTCGGCGCCTTTCTGGCAGGATTCTCACTCGCCTCCTCGCCCTATCGGGATGCCATGAGTAGCCGCCTCAATCCAGTGCGAGACTTCCTGTTGCTATTCTTTTTCCTCGACTTAGGTGCTAGGCTCGAATTTCATACCATTGATGGACAAATCGGTGATGCGATACTGCTGTCTGCCTTTGTGCTGATAGGCAATCCGCTGATTGTAATGGCGATTATGGGCTACATGGGCTACCGCAAACGTACCGGTTTTATGGCAGGGCTCACCGTGGCGCAAATTTCAGAGTTCTCAATTGTTTTTGTGGCCATGGGCGTCACCCTAGGACACATCGGCGACGATGCGCTGGGACTAGTCACCTTGATCGGTTTAATCACCATCAGCATTTGCACCTACATGGTGCTCAATGCACAACCGCTCTTTGAGCTTGTTAAACCATGGCTACTGAGGTTTGAGCGCAAGATTCCGTTTAGGGAACAAGTCTCATCGGATATGGATAAAATGGACCCGGAGCTAATCATCATTGGCCTAGGACGCTATGGCGGACACCTGGCGCTACGATTACTCAAAGAGAGTCGGCAGGTATTGGGCGTGGACTTTGATCCAGAACGCGTGCGCGAATTGCGCCACTATGGTCTGCGTGTAGCATTTGGTGATGTCGAAAGTACAGAACTGGCGGACGTGCTACCCTTGGCTAAGGCACGCTGGGTGGTTAGCACGCTACCTGACGTTGGTATCAACCTGGCGCTGATAGCCAGTCTTCGTCAACATGGCTACTCTGGGTTAATAGCAGCAGTGGCGCACACAAAGGAGGATGCACTCACGCTGACCCAAGCTGGCGCATCAACCGTATTTTTACCTTATGCTGATGCCACTGAATTTGCAGCAGAAACCTTGTATCAAAGCTTAAAAGGAAAGGACTCCACGACATGAAACATATTTTTGTAGCCACCGATTTTAGTAAAACTTCCGCTTTTGCCGAACGACGGGCAGCAATACTGGCTGTGGAACATGGCGCGGAACTGACGCTACTGCACGTTGTAAGTGGCTTGGCGCTGGAGCGTTTACGGCATCTACTGTTGCAAGGTAGCGCCCCTACTGATTCAGACTTACTTGCCAGTTTCGAAGCTGAGTTGCATCAAGGCGCCGAAAATCTCATCAAAGAATATGGGATTGTCGTACATACACGCCTGATGGTTGGCAATCCGCATGACGACATTGCACGTGTAGCCAATACGGCCAAAGCTGACTTAATAGTGGTGGGCGCTACGGGAACACATGCGGTACGTAAGTTTTTTCTGGGCGCAACAGCCGTGGCTGTTATCAGTGAAGCGCAGCAACCCACCTTGGTAGTGCGGCATGCAACGCATGTCAGGCATGCAGCCTATCAGCGAGTGATAGCAGCCGTTGACCTTTCACCTTTTTCTAGTGCAGTGGTAGATCTTGCTTGCAGTATTGCCCCAGAAGCGGAACTCACACTGGCGCATGCGTTTACAGTAGAGTTCGAGAGTAAACTGCGATTTATTGGCACTAGCGAACAAGATATTCATAGTTACCGGCAGGAAGCCCGTCACCGTGCGCAGATTTATATGCAAACCCTGACACATCATCTACCAGAAAAAACCATGGTCACCAGCCGCTTAGAGCATGGTCTGCCCGAAGATATACTGCCAATACTGGTCCAAGAAATTAGCGCAGATTTACTGGTAGTCGGCAAACATGACGCATCAGAGGTAGAACAATTGCTCCTCGGTAGCGTTACACGGCACGTACTATTTGAAGCTGGCTGCGACGTGCTAGTGATACCGGAGCCAAGGTAGGGTTCCAAAAGTTGATCGAATATGCAATAAATGCAAGCATCGTTTTACCATGCAATACAATCGACTAAACAGCACGGGTACTTGGCTCTAAGCTTAAAGTAAGGCTCACTCAACGCATAGGTTTATTCAACATGGATAATCATACCGATACTAAAGTTCATCATTGGCACACGCTATCAGCTGACGAAGCTGCAAAAAATCTTGAAGCCAATCACAAAACAGGATTAACTGCCGCACAAGTCATTGAACGTACAGCGCTCCACGGACCAAATGCGTTGCGTGAAAAGCGCAGGCGTTCACCTTGGCGCATGCTGCTAGACCAATTCACCGAGTTCATGATTATGGTGCTTATTGTGGCGGCCATTATTTCTGGCTTTGTGGGTGATGTCGGCGACACTATTTTTATCATCGTTATCGTGATTCTTAACGCGGCGGTTGGTTTTGTCCAGGAGTTCCGAGCGGAGCGTGCAATGGCTGCGTTAAAGCGCATGTCTGAAGCCAGCGCACGCGTGCTTCGTGATGGCCAAGTGGAAACCATTAACGCCTCAGAACTGGTACCAGGTGACATTGTACTGTTAGAAGCTGGTAACGTGGTGCCAGCAGATTTCAGGCTGGTTGAAGCAGCGCAACTTAGAATAGATGAATCAGCATTGACAGGTGAATCTGTTGCAGTCGAAAAACAAGTACATCCACTATCTGTAGTTGATGCGCCTTTAGGCGATAAAACCTGCTTAGCTTACAAAGGCACTATTGTCACCTATGGACGTGGGCGCGGTCTGGTCATCGCCACCGGCATGCAAAGCGAACTGGGTAAAATCGCCACCTTACTCAGCGAGGGTGACGACAGCAAAACACCGTTACAAAAACGCTTGGCTGGTTTTGGTAAGTGGATATCACTCGCAGCACTGACTATTTGCGTACTGGTGTTTGTGATTGGCATCACGCGTGGCGAGCCGCTACTACTCATGTTTATGACTTCAGTGAGTTTGGCTGTGGCCGCTATCCCATCGGCATTGCCAGCGGTGGTGACGATTTCACTTGCTTTGGGCGCGCATAAAATGGTCAAACAACATGCTTTGATACAAAGCTTGCCTGCTGTTGAAACATTAGGTTCAGTGACTTTTATATGCTCCGATAAAACAGGCACGCTCACGCAGAATAAAATGCACGTGACCTCTTTGTATGCGAATACTGAACTTTGTACATCATGGCAAGACGAGAAAACCTCAATTGAAAGCAAAAGTGAACCTTGGCTCAGCTTATTTCACGCATTAGCATTAAGCAACGATGCACATCTGGATAGTCATAAAAAAACACAAGGCGAACCTACTGAAGCGGCATTTTTACGGGCGGCACAAGAAGCTGGCTTTGTTAAGGCTACTCTTGAAAAAGAGACGCCTAGGTTGAAAGAACTAGCGTTTGATTCTGAACGTAAGCGCATGACGACGTTCCATCGCAAAGAGAATGATGTTATTGCCTACACCAAAGGCTCTCCTGAAGCATTAGTATCACAATGCACGCGCATGCTCACATCTAGTGGCGAACAAGCCATAGACCAAGCCGCATTATTACAACAAGCTGAGACCATGGCAGCCAATGGCTTGCGCGTATTGGCATTTGCTTATCGTCACTGGGATACCTTGCCAGATAGTGAACAGCCAGAAAAACTGGAACGCGAACTTGTTTTCCTCGGCTTCGCAGGCCTCATCGACCCACCGCGCAGTGAGGCAAAAGAAGCGGTTTCATTATGCAAATCAGCCGGCATTACGCCCGTGATGATTACGGGTGACCACCCCGCCACCGCACGCGCTATTGCCTGCCAACTTGGCATATTGGCAGACAGTAACGGCAGAGTAATGACTGGTACTGAACTGGCTAATCTGGACGAGAAAACATTCGAAGCGGAAGTTGAGCTAGTGCGGGTTTACGCACGGGTTGATCCCGCGCAAAAAATTAAAATCGTGCGTGCACTACAAGACAAAGGTGAAATCGTCGCCATGACTGGCGATGGTGTCAACGATGCCCCAGCACTCAAAGCGGCAGATATTGGCATTGCCATGGGTAAAGGCGGCACAGATGTAGCACGCGAAGCGTCGCGTATGGTGTTGCTCGATGACAACTTTGCCACTATTGTAAACGCAGTACGCTATGGTCGTCGGCTTTATGACAACATTCGTAAATTCGTCCGCTATGCAGTCACCACTAACTCCGCAGAAGTATTGACTATTTTCTTAGCGCCTTTTTTAGGGCTACCAATACCCCTGCTACCCACCCATATATTGTGGATTAACTTGGTGACCGATGGCTTGCCCGCATTAGCACTTACAGCAGAACCCGCTGAACGCGGCGTGATGCGCCGCCCACCACGTCCACCACAAGAGAGTTTATTCTCGCATGGCATGTGGCAGCACATGATATGGGTCGGGCTACTCATGGCTGGGCTTACTTTATTCGCACAGGCTTGGGCTTATCACACAGGATCTTCACACTGGCAAACCATGGCATTTACCGTGTTAACACTTTCTCAATTAGCACACGTGATGGCGATTCGCTCAGAAAAAGAGTCGCTGTTTAGCATAGGTGTTTTCTCAAATAAACCATTAGCGCTAGCAGTCGTTATTACTTTCATGCTGCAAATGGCTACCATCTACGTGCCTGCATTTAACACTATATTTAAAACAGAGCCGCTGAGCATGAGCGAACTGGCTATTTGTATTGTCTTATCAAGTGTTGTGTTTATTGCGGTAGAAATCGAAAAAATGTTGACTCGACAAGGGTGGTTATATCGTATTCGAAGCAGTTAACTTTCAGCATTCCCCCCTACTCGTCCTGCCAAGAAGCACCTGATACGGCATATAAGGAAATTTTGTTACGTGTTTACGCGTATATTTTAACCTTGTGATTGTTCGTAAAATAGTGAGCGTTGGTGTGTTATTTAGATTGAATGATAGTCATTGATTCGATTAACAGCGTCTGGTTTCGCCAATGTATATCTAACATCGACATCACTCAAGGGATTTTCTATGGAAAACAGCGGTAAAGATAAAGATAAAGATAAAGATAATGATAGATTGGCTGAGCAGTACGACATATTTGCCAATAAATTCAAAGAACTTTACTTGTCAGAAAAAGATCGAGGCATTGAGGCGATGTCAGTAGCGCTAGAAAAAGCGCGCGAACAATTAACAACCCTCGGTGAGTTCAGCGCAGAGCATGGGGAGGTTTTGAAAGCGTACCTTGATCGAGATTTAGAGCAAACTATCTCCGATGCCAAGTGGCTAGGCGAGGAAGCTAAAGAAAAGTTAAACCCGGCTCGTTTGGGGGCTGGTGCTTTATCCTCACTTGCCTCAGTGTTAGAACTCACCAGCAATACCGTACATTCACTATTGAATGAAACCGTGCAAACGCTTACCTACAAAACAGGTGAAATTACATCAGCTGGTAGCTTGACATGTCAACCATGCGGGCAAAAAGTACATCTCAAAAAAACAGGACACGTTCCACCTTGCCCAAAATGCGATGGCACCCTATTTTACAAAGGTTACTAATATCAATGTGTAGGATTGACCACCCAAGCACTTATTGATATAGCAAGCACTATTGATGTTGATAAAATGACTTAAAGCAATCACCACCTAAAAATGGCTTGGTGAGTGCATCTCTAGAAAAATACTGGCAGGCTCTCCACCTAAAATATTGGTGAACATGCCGACTTTCAACCGTTATCGATAAATATGAGAAATGCAACATTAACCAAAGTGCCACGTTAAAAGAGGATTACATGACCGTCACATTAAGGCTGATTATAAGCGTTTGTCTGCTCTTGTTGTGTGCTTTACCAGCGCGGGCAGAGGGCGTGCACGTCCTGTCCGTAAAAGGCGCAATTAGCCCAGCCAGTGCAGATTACCTAGTACGTGGTATCAATAAGGCAACGGAGGCTCAAGCCCGCCTCGTGGTCATTGAAATGGATACACCGGGTGGTCTGGATACCTCAATGCGTGACATCATCAAGGCCATTCTTGCCTCGCCTGTTCCGGTGGCAACCTACGTATCACCAAAAGGTGCGCGCGCAGCCAGCGCCGGCACCTATATTCTTTATGCCAGCCACATCGCCGCCATGGCGCCAGCCACCAACTTGGGCGCTGCTACGCCGGTAGAGTTAGCTCCCAGCGGAAGCACTCCGCCTGAAAAACCCGCCACACCGAGCAAGTCGGATGATAATCCTGCGTCCACCTCATCGCCCCAGAACGTAGCACAAGGTGCACCCCAGGACGCAAAAATGAAAAAAGCCGTGCATGATGCCGCAGCCTATATTCGCAGTCTGGCCGAGCTGCGTGGACGCAATGCAGACTGGGCAGAACGTGCAGTACGCGAGGCGGTAAGCCTTACTGCTGAAGCGGCCTTGCAGGCCAAGGTGGTCGATATTGTGGCAGAAAATGTTGATGATCTGCTAAAACAAATACATGGCCGCAAGGTAAAGCTATCCAGCGGCGAAGTTACTCTAGATACCGCAAACCTCACCGTCACCCGCATCGAGCCTGACTGGCGCAGCAGACTGCTGGCAGTTATAGGCGACCCCAGCATCGCCTACATTCTGATGCTGCTCGGCATCTACGGGCTACTCTACGAGTTCTCCAACCCTGGCATGGGGTTTCCAGGCGTGATGGGCGGCATTTGTCTGCTGCTTGCCCTGTTCGCACTACAACTCATGCCCATTAGCTATACGGGACTAGCGCTCATTATTTTAGGCGTTGCCCTCATGGTATCTGAAGCTTTCATACCCAGCTTTGGCGTACTCGGGTTGGGAGGGATTGTAGCTTTTATTATCGGCTCAATAATGCTGATTGACACCGATTTACCGGGTTATGGCATTTCATGGGCACTAATCGCACCAATAGCTGTCACCACTGCGCTGTTTACTTTAATGGTTGTCAGCATGGCGCTACGCGCGCGCAAGCGACCAGTCATAACTGGAGCAGAGGAACTGTTGAATGCCGAAGGCGTAGTGCTGGATGATATAAAAACTGAAGGCTGGGCGCGCGTGCACAGCGAGTTATGGCGAGTACGTAGCCGTGTGCCACTTGCACGCGGCGCAAAAGTACGGGTCACGGCGCGACACGGCCTGATTCTGGAAGTGGAAGCAATTAACAACTTAACGAAGGAGAACGACCATGTTTGAATTAGGTGGCATGACGGCTTTGATGTTAGCATTGGTGCTAATCGCTTCCAGTGTGCGCATTTTGCGCGAATACGAGCGTGGCGTGGTGTTTCAACTTGGTCGCTTCTGGAAAGTAAAAGGACCGGGGCTAATCATCCTCATCCCTGGCATCCAGCAGATGGTGCGGGTGGATTTACGTACCGTGGTATTTGATGTGCCGAGTCAGGATGTCATCTCGCGCGATAACGTCTCGGTTCAGGTGAACGCAGTGGTGTATTTCCGCGTCGTTGACCCAGCCAAGGCCATCATGCAGGTAGAGGACTTTATGAACGCCACCAGCCAACTTTCGCAAACCACGTTACGCTCGGTACTGGGCAAACATGAACTGGATCAGATGCTGGCGGAACGCGAAACCCTCAATCTGGATATCCAGCAAGCCTTGGACACGCAGACCGATGCCTGGGGCATTAAGGTTTCCAACGTTGAAATCAAGCACGTCGATATCAACGAAACCATGGTGCGTGCCATTGCCAAACAGGCTGAAGCCGAGCGTGAACGGCGCGCCAAGGTGATTCATGCGGAAGGTGAATTTCAAGCTTCGGAAAAACTGCTGGCAGCAGCGGAAGTTCTCGCACGCAAGCCACAGGCCATGCAGCTGCGCTACTTGCAAACCTTGAGTGGCATCGCTGGCGACAGAACCAACACCATTGTCTTCCCAGTACCGGGGGATTTTCTGGAATTGCTGATGCGCAGTAAAATGCCGCCCAATGAAGCTTAAGTGATTAAAAAATATTTAAGGAGAAAGCTATGCCGCCCATCACCCATGTAGTTGTAGGTACCGACTTTTCTGCGGAGGCGGATTTAGCCGTGCAACGCGCTGCTTTAATTAGCCAGCAGCAAGGCGCAGAGCTGCATCTCATTCATGTGGTACACCCGCTGGATTTGTATGTAGGCTCTGAACTCTCTTTTGGCTTTCAAACGCACTACCAACAAGCGCAACAAGAGGTGATTAAAACCCAGCTTGATACGCTGGCTTGTAAACTACGTGAGCAATTTAGCATCACGATACATGCCGCCACCAGGATTGGGCGTGCGCATACAGAAATTGCTGACTATGCAAAAGCTGTAAACGCTGGACTTATTGTAGCGGGCGCACAGGGCGAACATTCCCTATTAGAAAAATTACTGGGTTCAACGTCGTCACGCTTACTACGTGTTTCAAAATGCCCGATATTGATTGTTAAAAACAAGAATGTAACCGCATCAGCCTATCAACAAGTGATTGCAGCAGTAAACTTTTCATTAGGCGCGGCTAATGTAGCCACGCTCGCTCGCACCATTGCACCACAAGCGCATATAGAAGGCTTGCTCATCTTTGATACCAACCAAGAAACGCACATGTACAAAGCCGGCATGAACGAAGCCTTATTACAGCAATACCGCACCCAAGCCCTACTTGATGCAGACAAACGCCTGAGCGAAATCATCACCGAACAAGCACTAGGAGAAAACATTTCCAGAAAAATACTCACAGGCTATCCACCAGAAAGTATCTGTGATTATGCCAAAGTGCAACATGCTGACTTAATCGTTATCGGCAAACATGAGAAAAATGGTATGGAGGACTTTCTACTCGGTAGCGTTAGCAAAGGTGTGGCTTATGCGGCAGGATGCGATGTGTTAATTAATCACTAAGCGTAACTCAGTGTAAAACGCCAGTTCGTCATGCCTTATTAAGGCCGCAATAAAGCACTAAGGGCTTACCTGCACCACAAGACCTAAACCACGTATGCGTTCTGCCATGGCTTCAAGCCACTCGGCTGGTAGTCTTGTTAATCTATCCACCTCAGCCTGCTCTGAGCGTCGCGCTAATCCATACAGATGCACGCCTTGAACCACATCTTTCGCCTGCGTTATTAAAGTTAAATAAGCGACAATATCTTCTTCACTTGGCGGCAAGCCATCTAATGCAAACATACACGTTTGTATAAAGGTTGGGCAGGCTTCGGCACAGTTTTTAAGTCGTTGGATATGGCTTTGCGGGTTTAAAGTCACATCGTTAATGCGCGCAATGCCTTCCTTAGAACCAGCATCCACCTTAAACCAAACCTCACCATTAAGCCGAGCTAGATGCTTAACACTCTCAAGCACCAAAGGTTTATCCAGCAAGCTACCGTTGGTGATAAGCCGCACTTTAATGCTGCCAAGCAAGTTAAAATCAGTTAATACTTTTTCTACCACCGTAATCACTTGTGGAAACTCTTTTGCGCTAGTAGGCTCACCATTGCCTGAAAATGCGATATCTTTTAATTGACGGTCTTCTTCATGCACATGACGTTGCATAAAGTCGCCATGCAGCACATCGGTTAACAAAGCACGTAACTCTTGCTCTAAAATATCTAGCTCTACGGGTGCCGGCGTGCCGCGCGTGAGGTTAGGCACATTGCAATAAATGCAACGCCAATTACAGGCATTGTTAGTATTTAAGTTGATACCGATTGAAATACCACCAGCACGGCGCGAAATCACGGGGTAAATGTACTTCATGCCGAGTACATCTCGGTTGTGATTAGTGATGGTGAGGTGGTTTTTTAAAGTCATATGGTATTAAAAACCTCATACTCTCCACGAAATACACCAAAAACACCAAAAACACCAAAAAAATTTATATGATACTTTGCTCTCATGGCTCTATTTTCAGCAAGTAGGCTTTTGGTTTGTTCGTGTTTTTAGTGTATTTCGTGGATAAATATTTTTCTAACGCAGTTTCAATCAACAATAAAAATTGACTAAAAATAGGTCTGTGGATTAAATATTTTTTTCAACGCCTCTGGCGCAATTATTTTCACATGGCGCTGCTTGACTTCAATAATGCCTTCTTCGCTAAATTTTGAAAAAGCACGACTTACTGTTTCAAGCTTCAGGCCCAAATAACTGCCAATTTCTTCACGTGTCATTCTCAGCACAAGCTCAGACTGCGATAACCCGCGTGCATGTAATCGCTGCACTAGGTTTAACAAAAATGCAGCTAAGCGTTCCTCTGCACGCATATTGCCTAACAACATCATCACGCTGTTTTCACGGACAATTTCACGGCTCATAATTTTATGCACATGGCGCTGTAAGCCAGGTAACTCGCGCGAAAGTTCTTCTACACTGGCAAACGGCATTTCACAGACCTCGGCGTCTTCAAGCGCCACCGCATTACAGTTATGGCGGTCGCTCACAATGCCATCCATGCCAATAATTTCACCCGCCATCTGGAAACCCGTTACTTGCTCACGACCATCTACGCTGGTCACGCAAGTTTTAAAAAAACCTGTGCGAATCGCATAAAGCGAAGTAAACGTTTCTCCGTTACTAAACAGTAATTCGCCTTGCTTAATACGGCGGCGTTTTTCAACCACCTCATCAACTCTTTTCATTTCGTCAACGCTAAAGCCAGCGGGCATGCAAAGCTCACGGAGATTACAATTTGAGCAAGCCACTTTTAAGGCTTCTGGCATAGTAACAAAGTGCATATTTTACCAATGGAGTCGATTAGGCTAAGCATACCGCTTTCAAGCCTTTGTAGCTAGTCTATAGTGAAGTTATGGGTTAAAAAATGATAGCTCTCATGTTGTTGTTTGATATGCATCAAAGACTATTTAGCTGATTACTGGCACAGTGTCACCCTAAATTAGGAGTAGCATAATGATTACCGATGAAGCTGCAATGAAGCCTGCCACATCAAACAGCACTACACCAGAATTAACCCCTGAAACACTGCAAAAGTTTGATGTTTCTGGACCGCGTTATACTTCGTACCCAACGGCTGATCGCTTTGTAGAGGCTTTTACTGAAGAAGCCTACAAACAAACGTTGGCGCAACGTCGCGTAGGTGGCTTAACCCTACCGTTATCTATTTACGTGCATATTCCTTTTTGTGAATCACTTTGCTTTTTCTGCGCCTGCAATAAAATTGTCACTAAACATCATGAACGCAGCGCAGAATACTTACGCTATCTTAGCCGTGAAATTGACTTACATATTGAACATTTAGGCGCAGGGCAAACCATCTCGCAATTGCATTTAGGCGGCGGCTCACCTACTTTTTTCAGTGATGATGAATTAAGCGAATTGATGGCAATGATACGCCGCAGCTTTGTATTAGAGCCAAACGGTGAATACTCGATTGAAGTGGATCCGCGCACGGTAGATGAAAATCGTCTCGCGCATTTAGCCTCACTTGGCTTTAATCGCCTTAGCTTTGGCGTACAAGATTTTGACCCGGAAGTACAAAAAGCGGTACATCGCATTCAGCCTGCAGAACAAGTTTTTTCGCTGATTGAAGCCGCACGACGTTTAAAGTTTGACTCAGTCAATGTCGATTTAATTTATGGCTTACCCAAACAAACACCAGAGTCATTTGCGCAAACCTTAAAACAAATTGTAGAACTAAAGCCTGAAAGAATCGCGCTTTACGCTTACGCGCACTTACCTGATCGCTTTAAACCACAACGCCGTATTGACTCGTATGAATTACCCGCTGCCTCAGCAAAAATTGCCATGCTATCTAATGCAATTAAAACATTTCTAGATGCCGGCTACGTGTATGTAGGCATGGATCACTTCGCGTTACCGACTGACGCTTTAGCCATTGCCAAGCGTCAAGGCAGACTGCATCGTAACTTTCAGGGTTACAGCACCCAGCCAGACTGCGACCTAATCAGCCTAGGCGTTTCTGCCATTGGCCGCGTAGGTGCAACTTACAGTCAAAATGCTAAAAGCATTGAAGAATATTACGACCTTCTCAATCAAGGTCGCTTTCCAGTAGTGCGTGGTTTAGCGCTATCACGCGATGACCTAGTACGCCGCGCCGTGATTATGGCTATTATGTGCCAAGGTGCATTGCAATATGAATCCATTGAATTGGCTTACATGATTGATTTTAAAAGCTACTTTGCATCAGAGCTGAAAGCGCTCAAAGAGCTGGAAGGCACAGGCATGGTCGTGCTAGAGGACGCAGGCTTACAAGTTACCGACTTTGGCTGGTTTTTTGTCCGTGCGGTAGCGATGTTGTTTGACCGCTATTTACAAACCGACCGCAATCGCGCGCGGTTCTCTAAAATCATCTAAGCAAGCACCTCCCTTCGACAGGCTCAGGGAACGTGAGCGTTGGAAATATGGCAATTATCCCCTGAGCGAGCTGAAGGGGTAGCTCAAATCCCCTTAGGTGACTCAAGTTCCCTGAGCCTGCCGAAAGACTCAGGAACCGCCTGTCGAAGGGAATCAATATCTCTGCACATAAAAAAAGCCTCTACCGATAAAGGCAGAGGCCAACGTGGAACTTAAAAACTTTATGGTCTTAAATTATTAAACTTTGATTAAAGTTCAACAATTAGAATTTTTTACCGATACCAATACCGAATACCCATGGGTTGATGTCAAGTGAGTCGATTTTTGTCCAACGACCTGTAATTGCACTTTTCAACTCAACACTAGTATCAATTTGAACATATTTCACATCAGCATTAATCAACCAACCATCCTTCAAGTTAATATCAACACCTGCTTGTGCAACCAAACCCCAGCTATCGCTATCAATTTTAATTTTTTCACCATTGATTGCTCCTGCACGGCCTTTAAGATTACGATCAAGCATATAAGTATAGTTAATACCAGCACCCACATAAGGATCAATGGTTTGGTCTGGGTTAAAGTGCCATTGCGCAGTTAAAGTTGGTGGCAATAAATCTACACTACCCAGTTTTTGATTACCAATTGCACCGCCTGCATCACCTTTAATACTTACATCATGCTCGGTACCCAACGCTAAAATCAATTCTGCCGCAATGTTTTTGGTGAAATAGTAAGATATATCAAGCTCAGGAATCCAGTTATCATCCACAGCCAATTCAGCACCAGGATTCATAACATTAGCTACATTTTTATTAACTGTCTTACCCAATTTACTATCCTCATTTGGGCTAACGTTTACCGCACGCACACGTACAACCCAATCACCCGCTTCAGCTTGTGCCAAAACAGGCGCAAATGCAGCAGCAATCGCTAAAACTAATACTGATTTTTTCATCTTTATATCTCCACATTAAAGTAAATAAATACACACAAATTTAATGGGTGAATTATACGAGCTTAATATGCAGTGCATTTGATATGCATCAATAAAACTACGTCAAAGTAAAAGTTTGTTGTTTTTTTACAACGTAACTCTGATAATCAATTAAGAGATTTAGTAGAAGCGACGACCCGCTCACTCAGAATAATGTGCTTTCACTCATGAGTAACCTGCTTTAGCCGATATATTCTGCGGGGATGCCAAATACTGGCTCGCGGAAGCAACGCAAAAATCGCGCCAGAACAAACTGATAATCAACACTTAAACCAGTAAACTGGCAAGTGTTGCTAAACGGGTCGTCGCCCCTACATTAACTGCGTTCAAATAACGCAATAGATTCCACATGTGCGGTATGCGGGAACATATTGATCACCCCTGCTGCGCTTAAGGTGTAGCCTTTTTCATTCACTAGCACCCTGGCATCTCGTGCTAAGGTTGCCGGGTTACACGATACATATACAATCCGTTGCGGACTATTACTATTGTCTAGCGATTTAATCAACTCGAATGCGCCGTCACGGGGGGGGTCAACCAGCCATTTATCAAAAGCGCCTAAGTTTGTTAGCGCTTCTGGTGTCATTTTGAATAAATCAGCCACGCCAAACTTAACGTGACTGATGTTATTCAGCTGTGCGCTTTCATTAGCGCGATCAACCAGATTAGCCAAGCCCTCTAGGCCCAGCACGTGTGCGCCACTGCGCGCGATAGGTAACGTAAAATTGCCTATGCCACAAAAAAAGTCAGCGATATTCTCATGGGCTTGCGGTGCCAACAACTGCATGGCGCGGCGGATCATCACCTGGTTGATTTGGGGGTTTACCTGTGTAAACTCATTGGGTTTAAATGGATAAGTTAAACCAAACTCTGGCAGGCTGTATTGCAATTGCGCGCCGTCAAGTGGATAAAATGGCTTAATCGTATCCGGTCCTTTGGTTTGCGTCCAAATTTGCACGGCGTGATCTTCAGCAAAGACTTTAAGTAGCGCTTCGTCATTGACGCTCAACGCATCCATAATGCGCAAAATCAACACGATCACTGGTTTAGCATTACCCTCAACAGGCTCGCGCTCGCCATTTGGGTTGGCTTCGCCAACAGCTAACTCAATTTGAGGTAATTTATCGCGTATGCTAAGTTGCACAATCATATTTTGCAAAGGCTCAATCAGTGCCGAGACTTCTGGCACCAACACCTCACAGCTATTCATCACCGCCACATAGCGTGTCGATTTTTCATTAAAACCAACCAGTACGCGCTGTTTTTTTTCCACATACTTCACACTCAAGCGCGCTTTGTGGCGGTAGCCCCAAGTGGGGCCATACAGCGGCGGCAGCATATTCTCAGCTTTAACTTTGCCAATATGCCATAAATCATTTTCAAGCAAACGTTGCTTGGCGGCCACCTGTGCGGCAAAATCTAAATGTTGCAGTTTACAGCCGCCACACAAACCAAAGTGCGGACATTTTGGCGTAACACGTTGGCTGGATTGCTTTAACACCTCAACCACATTAGCTACTTCATAACTCGGTTTAATGCGAATTGATTGAAAAGTGACTTTTTCATTAGGCAGCGCGCCATCAATAAAAATGGTTTTGCCTTCTATATGCGCAACGCCACGCCCTTCTTGGTCTAGCGACTCAATGGTGGCGTGTTTAATTTCGGGAACGACTGGAGTTTGATTACGATTTCTAGAGCGACGTGCCATGAAAAAACCTGTGTTTCAAAGTGAGGTGTAATTTTAACGCATTATCAAACAGAAATATTTTGCAACTTTATGTAGGCGCGCAATTTATTAGCAACACTTGCCAGTTTACTGGCTTAGTGTTGGTGATCAGTTTGCCCTGATTACGCGACCACATAACGGATTAAAACGTTCTCCAAGCCGCTAAAAACTCTGACCAGTGCGGGGCTTCATAGCTGGTAAGCGTATCACGGACTAAATTAATCTCCGCCTCATAAGCCGCTGGCGTTAAATGCCCGCGCATCAACTGAAAGCGTAAAAACACAAGGTGAGTATTGGCAACATCCGTTTCACAGTAATTACGAATATCTTCAATGCCACCTGCTTTGTAGGCATCCCACACTTTACTGCCATCCATACCAAGCTTGCCCGGAAAGCCACATAACTTTGCCAAATCATCTAGCGGCGCATTGGCGCGAGCATTGAACATCGCCATTACGTCCATTAAATCTAAATGGCGAGTGTGATAACGGCTGATGTAATTATTCCACTTGAATTCTTTGTCATCCTCGCCTAGATCCCAATAACGGCTGGCGTTAATGCCGTGGATTAAGCCACGATAATGCAACACGGGTAAATCAAAACCGCCGCCATTCCATGAAATAATTTGTGGGGTGTATTTCTCAATGCCATCAAAAAAAAGCTGGATATATTCAGCTTCCGATGAGTCCGCATCGACTAATGTCCAAAATTAGAAGTTTTTACCTTCACGCAAAGCACAGGATATAGCGCAAATCCGGTGTTGATGCAGAGGCAAAAAGTCACTGCCATTGTGTTGACGACGTTGATGCAGAGCAATGTTGGCCACATCCTCAGCACAAGTTTCTGTAGGTAAATCCAATAATGTACGCAAACCATCCGTATCGGGGATGGTTTCTATGTCAAATACTAAGGTAGGGGTCATGTGGTATAAATGCCATAAAAATTACTTAGAGGTGCTATTAATATCCGGTCTTATTTCTTCACCCAACCACCCGCACTTTGCACCCACCAACCCGCTTGCGCTTTATCTATCCAGCGGCCTGCAAATGTACTTTGGATTTCCGCTTGCCACTCCGGGTGGCCATTGGCGGTAGCGATTTCTTTATATAGCTTGTTACGATCTGCATTTTCTGCAGCCACAGCGCTATTTAAACCTCCCCTATCTTTCAGCGGCACAGCATTTGCATCACGCACCGCAATCAAACCATCTTTTGTTAAACCAATCGCACCACTGGCATAGTGCGCAGCCAATTGCCCATGGCGTGCTTGCATGCTATTTTTAATAGCCGAAATAGCTGGGGTGTTAACTTCCAAATCTGCTGCCGCAGCTACAAATTGACTAGTAAACAAAGTACTCAATAGCAGCACTAAACTGAATAATATTTTCTTCATTTCGATTCCTTTATCTAGGGGATTATTTTGCTGGTGCGGCAGGTTCAACACTGTTGACATTAGGCTTCTCACCACCATTTTTTAATTGCCATACATCATCAATGATTTTATCTGCGGCTTTTTCTGCAGCAGCTGCAGGAAAATAAATATTGATGGTGACACATGCAGGTAAAGCACATGCCAATGTCACACCAATCATCCAATTTTTCATGTTCTATCCTTTGACTTAAAGTATTTTAAAGTTTAGGGGGCCTCTATTTATTCAAGTTTTTAAGTTAGGCAAGGCGCGAATAAAAAATTATGACGCAGTATATATTTGATATATTAGCAACACTTGCCAGTTTACTGGCTTAGTAGTGCTTATCAGTTTACCTCTGATAAGGAATAATTTTTTATGAGCAACGCAGCATAACGACAAAAATTGAATTAATAGAGGTGCCCTTTAGTTACTTAACGATTGCCTTGCTATTGCCGTCAGTCACACGCTTAATGCGCGCCAACAATTCACTCCACCCCACAGTTCGATTGTACCCCATCACAGTAATAGCAGGGATACCACTACCTTTAACGATAATATACCCATGTGGCGTTGACTCAATGCCGCCCATTTGACAAATATCATTACGCAACTGGCAACTTAAGCCCATTTTCCCATAGTTGAATTGCTGAAAGAATCGTAAAAAACTACGCTGCACCGCTGCTGCCGCACCGCCGCCACCTAATGCTGAAATATTTTCTACCGCGCGTTGTGATATTTTTTTAGGATACTTGCCAGGGCTGCTCTGCACCATGGCATCAAACCGTACCGGCTTCCAGTTTTGCAGTTCTAAATCTTCAATATCACCATCCAGCTTACCTTCAATCGCACCAAATGAAAATGTACGGGTTAAATCACCTAAATCCAAGTTTCTTAAAGAAATGTCCGCATTAAGCTTAGGTGCAATGCCAAGCGGGGATTGCATACTGAGTTGGGTGACTGTTGCCGACCCATTAAACACATGAAGCACTACACTACCATCTGTGGTGAGCATACCTGCGCTATAAGTAACCAGAGGAATTTCAGCCGAAGCTTTACCCTGCATTTTTGGCAAGTTAAGCTGTGTACTAAAATCCTCCATCGAAATGGGTTCTAACTTGGCACTCAAGTGCCAATACCATTGCCCACCAATGCGCGCGGCTGAAATGTCAGATAAACTCAGCGCACCATCTAAAATGGGTAATCGAATGTTAGGGGATGTTAACGAGTAGCGATTCACTTCAGCTTCTAGTTTTGTTTTACCTAAAGCTAACTTAAGCAACTCACCACTTTCATAACTCAAACTCACATTTTTGGGTTGATCAAAGCTCCACGGCAAGTTGGCATTAAGTTTATAAAGCGCAAATTTCTGGTTTTTATCGGCAAGGTCGACATTTTTTAAACGTAGCTCAAACGACGTTAACTCGGCATCTTTTATTTCTAGTGCCAACGCGGCTTTGCCTTCTATCTCAATATTATTAAAGGCGGTTTTCTCTAAAAATGGCTTAAATAATAAGGGGTAAGCTGTGCTTAAATCCAAGTCTGGTAAGCTGGCATTTAAATTGACCACCTTAAAATCAGTGAGCCTGATTTGGCCATCGGCTTTAAGTTCGCCTACGTTTTTAATGTTTAAATTTGCAGTGTTAACGGTCAATGTTTCAGCTTCAAAGCGACCATTCGCTACCAGCGTATGTCCACCATTGGCCAAATAAAACGGCTGCCAAAACACTTCGCCCAATTGCCAATCCAGCGCGGTTTGCCACTGCCAAACCCGCCCAGTTTGTTTGAGTGCGATAGCAACATTGCCACTCAACTTCTCTGCCGCATGCAAACCGGCTTCATCACTAAAATTGGCATTTTTTAATTGTAATGCTGCTTTTATATCTGGCGCGCCATGACTAAATAGGCGGCTTATTTCGAGGCTAAATGGTAAATTTATCCGAGTATTTTTAAGTAAGCCCTCAGTACATTTAAACGCATTGAACTCAATAAACTGCGGAACATCGCAACGAACGCCAAGCTGAGTAAAATCTTTTTCATTTTTCTGCTTAAGCTTAGAAGTTAAACTTAACGTCGGTAAGCGCTTATTTAGATTGAACTGTACATTAACATCCTGAGCGTCACCGAGAGGATGCTCGATACGCGCCGCTTTAATTGAAATTTCAGTTACGGCGCCAGCACTCATGCTGACTAAAAGTAGACAAAATGCACTGATCACATGACGAAATAGAGCACTCATTTTGCACACATCTTAAGCTATGACGGATACACACCCGTGGATAAATAACGATCGCCTCTATCACACACTATCGTCACAATCACTGCATTTTCTACGCGCTTAGATAATTGCAACGCTGCATATAAAGCACCGCCCGACGAGATGCCAGCAAAAATCCCTTCTGTCGCTGCCAACTTTCTCGTCGTGTCTTCAGCATGATACTGGCTCACATAAATCAGTTCATCCACACGTTTTGCATCGTAAATTTTTGGCATATACGCCTCTGGCCATTTACGAATACCTGGAATTTGCGAGCCTTCTTCTGGCTGCACCCCAATAATTTGAATATTAGGGTTTTGCTCTTTTAAAAAGCGTGAGGTCCCCATAATCGTACCCGTTGTGCCCATGCTGGAAACAAAATGAGTGACTTTGCCTTCTGTATCACGCCAAATTTCAGGGCCTGTACCCTCATAATGTGCGAGTGGGTTGTCCTGATTACCGAATTGATCCAACACCACGCCCTCACCTTCTGCTTGCAATTTCATCGCCACGTCACGGGCGAGTTCCATGCTGCCATCTTTAGGTGTTAGCACTAATTCAGCACCATAGGCCTTCATGCTTTGACGGCGCTCTACGCTTTGATTCTCAGGCATGACCAGTATCATTTTATAACCACGCATAGCAGCCACCATGGCTAGCGCAATGCCCGTATTGCCACTAGTCGCCTCAATTAAAGTATCACCTGGCTTAATATCACCGCGTGCTTCAGCCCGTGTAATCATTGAATACGCAGGCCTATCTTTAACTGAACCCGCAGGGTTGTTGCCTTCCAGCTTCAATAAAATGGTATTGGTGGTATTGCCCGCCATCCGTTGCAACTTTACCAACGGCGTGTTTCCAACAAAGCTGTCTATGGTTTTGTACATAAAATTATTTTCTTTTGTTATTTATTTTTTAAATTTAACCGAGCTAAATAAACCGCATAAATGCCAAAACCAACCAATGCAATCAGCGACATTTGCGGAATGGTCAGCCCTAAAAATGTCCAATCGATGGCAGCACAATCACCAGTGCCTTTAAACACTAACTTCAGTGCTTTTTCTAGCGGAAAGTTTTCAAACATATAATCAAAGCCTACGCCACAATCAGCAATCATGCTCTCGCGGTGTGCTTGTATCCACCAATGACGAATCGCAACGCCTGCCCCCCCCAAAGCCGCAACGACTTGTAACGCCGCAAAAAATTTTGGGGTTTGTTTAAAAATCGCAGCCAACAAAAACAGCACACCCAAGGCCATAAACATAATACGTTGCGAAATACACAGTGGGCACGGCTCCAGGTTGTAACGTGTTTGTATCCATAACGCCAACCCAACCAAACCAAAACAAGCAATAAAGCCTATAAAATATCCAGTGCGTCCAATAAGAAGTTTATTTAGCATGCGGTTCTACCATATATAATCTTAAAAAATCATTTTAACCCAGATAATCTATTAGGCGAGCCAGTTTTGACAGACTTTGCAGCAAATTTAACTCAATCAAAAGTATTGACTGTAACCGAGCTTAATCGTTTAGCACGTAACGTGTTAGAACAAAGCTTTCCATTATTCTGGGTGTCGGGCGAAGTTTCTAACTTTACCCGTGCAGCCAGTGGGCATTGGTACTTTTCACTTAAAGATACAGGTGCACAGGTACGTTGTGTGATGTTTAAAGGGCGCAATAGCACCGTGGATTTTACGCCGCGTGAAGGCGATAAAATCGAAGCGCGTTGTACGGTAACCCTTTATGAGGCGCGTGGTGACTTTCAGCTGACTGTGGAATTTGTGCAGCGCGCCGGCTTAGGTGCACTATTTGAAGCATTTGAAAAACTCAAAAACAAACTGAGCAACGAAGGTTTATTTGACGCGGCTTTTAAACGCGCTATCCCTAAGCATCCACAACAAATTGGTATTGTTACCTCAGCCGATGCCGCAGCCTTACGCGATGTGCTATCCACGCTCAAACGCCGCATGCCAAGCATTCCCATCATCATTTACCCAACGCCGGTACAAGGTCGCGGTGTCGCACAACTGATTGCCAATGCAATCAACACCGCAAACGCACGTGCAGAATGCGATGTGCTGATTATTTGTCGCGGTGGCGGCAGCATAGAGGACTTATGGCAATTTAATGAAGAAATTGTGGCTCGAGCAATCGCAGCATGCAGTATTCCAACGATTAGCGGCGTGGGACATGAAACTGATTTTACCATTTGTGATTTTGTAGCAGACATACGCGCCGCCACGCCCACTGCCGCAGCTGAATTGGCAACACCATCACGCGATGTGCTGCTCAGCACGCTTAAACAATTAAAATTACAACTCGTTAAAAATATACAATTCGCCTTAAACCAAAAGGCGCAAGCGCTAGACTACTTGGCACGCAGATTAATTTCACCCACGCAACAAATCGAACAACAAAAAATGCGACTGCTACAACTTGCTAATCGCTTAAATATGAGCATTAATCAACAATTGCAAACCAAACAACACCATTTACAGCGCCTGAGCCAAAACCTGACACACCTGAACCCGCAAGCCGTTCTGACACGCGGCTATGCCTTTGTGCAAAATAAACACGGGGAAATTGTCAGCGCTAGCCAACAATTGCAAAGCGGTGACGAAGTAACGCTGACATTTGGCAAGGGTTCGGCAACTGCTACTATTAACCAAACAAAGAGTTAACCCAGATGTTTGCTCAAAAAACTATTAAAAACCACACCCCCCGTTGGTTTGCAAGAAAACAACGCCCTCAAAAAAACAATTGGTTTAGTCATGCACTTGGTTGATAATAACCAACTCATCTCAATCTCGTTATATTTTTGATGTCATCTCCTACTGGCAGTAAAACCAAACTTTCTGCACTTACGCTCGCCGCACTTGGCGTGGTATTTGGCGACATCGGCACCAGCCCTTTATACACCATTAAAGAAGTTTTTTCTGTTGGCGTACACCCTGTGCCACTTACCCCAGAAAATATGTTCGGCATTTTGTCGCTCATTGTATGGGCGCTCATCATGGTGGTATCAGTTAAATATGTAGCGTTTATTATGCGTGCGGATAACCGTGGTGAAGGCGGCATTATGGCGTTGCTAGCCTTAGCCAGTCACAACGCTGCGGACGACCTAAAAAAGCAGCGCATGATTATGCTACTGGGTATTTTAGGTGCCTGTATGTTCTATGCCGATGGTGTGATTACTCCCGCCATTTCAGTCCTTTCTGCGGTCGAAGGACTAGAGGTAGCCGCGCCCATGCTGCATCCACTAATACTTCCCATTACCTTAGTCGTGTTATTTATTCTTTTTTTGGCGCAAAGCAAAGGCACCGCATTGGTCGGTGCTTTTTTTGGCCCCGTGATGTTGCTATGGTTTAGCACATTAGCCATTTTAGGCATCGGCGGCATTATGCAATACCCCGCCATTTTGAACGCGCTCAACCCTATCTACGGCATGCATTTTTTTCAAGTAAGCCCGTGGATAGCCTTTGTAGCACTCGGTGCGGTAGTGCTTGCAGTCACTGGCGCTGAGGCTTTATACGCTGATATGGGGCATTTTGGGCGAGTACCTATCCGTCTGGCTTGGTTTGGTTTTGTGTTGCCAGCCTTGATTTTGAATTACTTTGGTCAAGGTGCCTTGGTATTAAAAAACCCTGAAACAGTGATTAACCCCTTTTATTTATTAGCACCAGAGTGGATGCTGTATCCGTTAATTATCCTTGCAACCATGGCCGCTGTGATTGCCTCACAGGCAGTGATTACAGGTGCATTTTCCGTATCGCAACAAGCGTTGCAATTAGGTTATTTACCGCGCATGCATGTTGAGCACACCTCAGAAAGTCAGAAAGGCCAAGTCTATATGCCGCGCGTTAACTGGGGCTTAATGATCGGCGTAATGGCATTGGTTATCGGCTTTGGCTCATCTGGCAATTTAGCCGCCGCTTACGGCATTGCTGTGACTGGAGACATGGTGATTACCACTTTATTAGCGGGCATTGTATTTCACAACATTTGGGGCTGGAGCAAATTACGCACAGGTATGTTAGTGACGCTGTTTTTAACAGTTGATATCGCATTTTTTAGCGCTAACGTGTTAAAAATTCCTGATGGTGGCTGGGTGCCGCTAGCGATAGGAACGCTAATTTTCACCCTAATGATTACGTGGAAAACGGGCCGTAGTATGCTATACCTGCATCTTAAAAATGAAGCCATGGCACTTGATCCGTTTATTGAAGCCATTGGCTCACATCCACCCACACGTGTGCCTGGCACTGCATTATTCATGACCCCCAACCTTGAAGGTGTGCCGCATGCCATGCTACACAACTTAAAGCACAACAAAGTGCTGCATGAACGTGTGGTGATTCTTACCGTTAAGTTTTTAGACTTTCCACATTCATCACTTGAAGATCGTGTAGAGGTAACAGCCTTACCGCACGAGTTCTACAAAGTGACTGTACGCTATGGCTTTAAAGACGAGCCTGATTTACCAAGAGACTTAAAGCTTTGCGCTGAAAAAGGCCTAGCCTTAGAAGCCATGGACTCCTCGTTCTTTATCGGTAAAGAAATCCTGATCGCCCATGAGTCCTCCGAAATGGCTTACTGGCGTAAAAAAATCTTCATCGGGCTATTTAGAAGCGCAGAAACGATTACCAACCAATTTAAACTGCCGCCAAATCGCGTGGTTGAACTTGGCGCGCAAGTTTCTTTCTAAGTTGAGAAACAAGAAGCTTCTGACAATTTAAACTGAAAATTGTGGGCGGTTACCAGATACAAAAATCAACTATTTATCCTATCAAGCGTTAAAGTTAAATCATCAATTTAAGTCATTAATTAAGGCTTCATACAAAATGAAAAAACTCACACTTAAAAACTTGTCATTAGTGATTGCAACGATTATTGCAACCCAATTAAGCAGCTGCGCCACCACCACCAAGGACAGCGTTTCTGGTGTCAATCGTTCGCAGTTCATGTTGCTGCCAGCCTCAGAAATCACCAGCATGTCCAGCCAGGCTTACACACAAACACTAAAAGAAGCGGAAAAGAAAAATACGCTCAATGCAGACAAGGCGCAAGTTGACCGTGTACGCAAAATTTCAAACAGGCTAATTGCCCAAGTTGGCGTATTTAGACCCGATGCAACGCAATGGAAATGGGAAGTCAATGTAGATAAAAATGATGCGCTCAATGCCTATTGCATGCCCGGTGGAAAAATTATGGTGTATTCAGGGCTGATTGAAAAGCTGAAAACTACTGATGACGAACTAGCCGCAGTGATTGGTCATGAAATTGCACATGCACTGCGTGAACACGGCCGCGAGCGCATGTCGCAAGCCTATGTACAGCAATTTGGTCTGCAGGCACTGGGCGCCATACTATCAAAAGGCACCAGCGCCGTTGTTGGTAGCGCCTCTATGCAGGCCGCAGGCTTGGGTTCACAACTCTTTTTTGCGCTACCCAATAGTCGCGAACAAGAAAGGGAATCTGACAAAATTGGGCTAGAGCTCGCCGCACGCGCTGGATACAACCCAGATGCAGCCGTCACACTTTGGCAAAAAATGGAAGCACAAGGCGGAGCTAAACCACCTGAATTTTTAAGCACGCACCCTGCCAGCACAAACCGCATTTCTGAGTTACGTGCATTAACTCCAAAAATGAAACCTCTCTATGAGGCAGCAAAAGCGGGCAAATAAACAAACCGGCACAAACCTAAACTGGATTTAATAAAGCGCATGACAATGATGTCATGCGCTTTATTTTTTGGCTATAGCGCTGTTTGAGTTAAAATAACGGATTATTAAATTTAACCAACTTAACTGATTAGAGACTTTTATGGATTCACGTCAAAGCATTATCGAAACCGCGTTTGAAGACCGCGCTAACATTAACCCAAGCAATGCATCTACTGAAATCAAAACAACGGTAGCGTCAGTTTTAGCCGATTTAGACAGCGGAAAATTACGCGTGGCTAGCCGTGTGGGCGACACTCAACAATGGGAAACACACCAATGGTTGAAAAAAGCGGTGTTGCTCTCATTCCGCTTAGATGACAACGTATTGTTGGATGACGGTGTGACTAAATACTTTGATAAAGTGCCTCCAAAATTCGCAAACTATACTGAAGAAGACTTTAAAGCAGGCGGGTTCCGTGTAGTACCAAACGCAATCGTGCGCCGTGGTTCATTCATTGGCAAAAATGCAGTATTGATGCCTTCATACGTGAACATTGGCGCTTACGTGGGTGAAGGCACCATGGTCGATACGTGGGCAACCGTAGGCTCATGTGCGCAAATTGGTAAAAACGTACACTTAAGCGGCGGCGTAGGCATCGGTGGCGTATTAGAACCTGTTCAAGCCGGCCCAACTATTATTGGCGACAACTGCTTTATCGGCGCACGCTCTGAAGTAGTTGAAGGCGTGGTTATTGAAGACAACTGTGTGATTTCAATGGGCGTTTATATTGGTCAATCCACCAAAATTTACGACCGTGAAACTGGCGAAGTGTTTTATGGCCGTGTACCTTCAGGCTCAGTCGTGGTTTCTGGTAACTTGCCTTCAAAAGACGGTAGCTACAGCCTTTATTGCGCAGTTATCGTTAAAAAAGTGGACGCCAAAACATTAGGTAAAGTTGGCATTAACGAGTTGTTACGCGGCATTTAAGTTACGCTGTCATTTCGAACGTATGTGAGAAATCTTAACTTGATGTAATACTCAAAAAATGGATAGAACTTATTTTGTGTATGCAATTACAAATTGGAATAACAAAGTTCTCTATATTGGAATGACCAATAATTTAGAGCGCCGTATGTTTGAACACAAAAATAAGTTATTAGCGGGATTTAGTGCTACTTACAATTTGAAAAAACTTGTATATTTTGAAACAAGCAATGATGTAATAAGTACAATTAGCCGCGAGAAAGAAATCAAAAAGTGGCGACGTGAAAAGAAAAATGCCATGATTGAAACGATTAATCCAGAATGGAAAGATTTAAGCCTTAGTTGGAAATAAATAGATTTCTCGCTTCGCTCGAAATGACAGGAAAAAAACGTTGACGATATACGGTATCCCCAATTGCAACACGGTAAAAAAAGCCCGCGATTGGCTGGATGCAAATAGCGTCAGCTATGTTTTTCATGATTTTAAAAAACTGGGCATTGATGCAGTCACAATCAATCACTGGTTAACCCAACAGCCTTGGGAAAAACTCATTAACCGTGCAGGGCTTACCTGGCGTGGTTTAGATGAAGCTATAAAATCTGGCATTACAGATAACGCTTCTGCATTGACATTAATGCAAGCTAAAACCTCTGTCATCAAGCGCCCAATTTTAGCCAAAGATAACAAAGTGTTGTGCTTGGGCTTTGATGAAAACTTATACAAAGAAACCTTTAAACCATGAGCAAAACTCCAGAAAATAAGACGCTGGCATTAGCGATTGACCTGCTGAAACGCCAATCGAACACGCCATTAGATGCAGGTTGCCAAGCGTTAATGATTTCACGTCTGGAACCGCTTGGTTTCAAAATTGAGCGCATGCGTTTTGGTAACGTGGATAACTTTTATGCGCGCCGCGGTACTACTGGGCCACTGTTAGTGTTTGCAGGGCATACCGATGTTGTACCAACGGGTCCGCTTGATAAATGGCACACGCCTCCATTCGAGCCTACGATTAAAGATGGCATGTTATACGCACGTGGCGCGGCGGATATGAAAACCTCGCTGGCGGCATTCATCACCAGCATTGAAGAATTTGTTGCTGAAAATCCAAACCACACAGGTTCTATCGGCTTATTGATTACGTCCGACGAAGAAGGTGTCGCCGTAGATGGCACGATAAAAGTGGTAGAAGCGTTAAAAGCGCGTGGCGAACTCATTGATTATTGCATCGTTGGCGAACCAACCAGTAACAAAGTAGTGGGCGACATGATTAAAAACGGTCGCCGTGGTTCACTCTCTGGCAAATTAATCGTCAAAGGCGTGCAAGGTCACATCGCCTATCCACATTTGGTAAAAAACCCCATCCACATGGTAGCCCCTGCCATTAAAGATATGGTAGAAACCGTTTGGGATACAGGTAACGAATATTTTCCACCCACCTCATGGCAAATTTCCAACATGAACGGCGGCACGGGAGCCACCAATGTGGTGCCAGGCGAAGTGGAAATTCTATTCAATTTTAGATTTTGTACGGCAAGTACCGAGCAAAACTTAAAAGAACGGGTGTATGCGATTTTAGATAAACATGATTTGGAATACACACTGGATTGGGAATACTCTCCGCCTTATATCACGCCGCGCGGCAATTTGGTAGAAGCGATTACAGAAGCGATTCAACAGGCTTATGGCGTAACGCCAGAGTTATCGACCACTGGTGGCACTTCGGATGGACGCTTTATCGCCGACATTTGCAAACAAGTGATTGAATTTGGCCCGCTTAATGCGACCATTCATAAACTGAATGAATGTGTAGGCGTTGCAGATATTGAGCCGTTGAAAGAAACCTATCAATTAACCTTGCAAAAACTTTTAAAATAAGCCACAGAGAACACAAGCCACTCAGAGATCATCTGTGAAAAGCTTCTGTGTTCTCTGTGCATTCTGTGGCTAAAATCATGACATACGAACAAGAAACAACTGAACTCTTCACCATCCGCGACTGGATACGCTTTGCTGTAAGCCAGTTTGAGGCCTCCGACATTTTTTATGGTCACGGCACTGATAATGCCTATGATGAGGCGGTTTGGCTCATGATGAGCGCACTGCATTTGCCGATGGACACACTGGATAACTTTCTAGATGCCCGCCTAACCGAAGCAGAACGTACTAAGTTAGCGAATTTTATTGAGCAACGCATTACCAACCACACACCAACGGCTTACCTGCTAAAAGAAGCTTGGTTACAAGGCCTTAAATTTTATGTGGATGAGCGCGTGCTTATTCCGCGCTCGTTTATTGCAGAATTATTAAATAACGATTTAAGCCCGTGGATTGAATTTCCAGAAATGATAGAAAGCGCTGCCGACATTTGCACCGGCAGTGGCTGTTTAGGCGTACTACTGGCTGGCGTGTTCCCAAATGCCGCCATTGATGTCATTGATATTTCACAAGATGCCATTGATGTAGCAAATATCAATATTGCAAATTATGGTTTAGAAGCGCAAATCACGGCAATTAAGTCCGATATGTTTAGCGCGCTCCGAGATGAAAAAAATGGCTGCAAAAAATATGATGTCATTATCAGCAATCCACCCTATGTAGATGCACCAGCGATGGCCGCATTACCAGCGGAGTATCGCAACGAGCCACAATTAGCACTTGGCAGTGGCGTGGCTGGCCTAGACCACACACACACTATTTTGCACGAAGCCGCAAATTACCTAACGGATGATGGCATATTGATTGTTGAAATCGGCCATAATCGTGAAGCATTAGAAGCCGCATATCCCAATATTGTATTTAACTGGCTAGAAGTTTCATCAGGCAACGAATTTGTATTTTTACTGACACGCAACCAACTGCCTCAGGCTTAATAAGATTGACCTGTTTACAAAAAATGTTTGCTAAGCGATACGCAGAACCTAAACTGAGACTAATCACTATATTAGTGCTCTTTGCCGCTTCTGCCGCAAGTCATAATATTCTGGCTGCGGAAAACCCCAAACCGGATCTAACTCAAGCCTCGCTTGAGCAACTGCTTGAGCTAGAGGTTCTCACTGCGTCAAAAATAGCCCGCCAGGTCAGCGATGCACCTTCGGCTGTCAGCATAGTCACCGCAGAGGATATCAAAGCGTATGGCTACCGCACATTGGCAGAAGTCCTCAATAGCATGCGTGGCCTGAATATCAGCAACGACCGCGCCTATGACTTTCTTGGGGGTCGCGGTTATAGTAGCCCGGGGGATTACAGCGGTCGAATTATGTTGCTGATTGATGGCGTGCAGATGAATGACAATGCATATAACCAATCTTACTTAGGCAATGATGGGGTAATCGACACCGAACTTATTGAGCGCGTTGAGTATGTTTCTGGTCCAGGTTCTGTGGCTTATGGTAACAATGCCTTTTTTGGCATCATCAACGTTATCACTAAAAATGGCGTAGATTTCGATGGTGCACAAGCCGCCTTATCCGTAGGAAGCTACCATACTCAAAAAGCTAGACTTAGCTACGGCAAGCGTCTGGCGAATGATATTGACCTGCTAATCTCCGCATCTGGACTTAATAGCGAAGGACAAAACCTGTACTTTCCCGAATTTAATGATGGAAACCCTACCAATAATAATGGTATTGCGCGTAATCAAGATGCACAGCGTAACCAGCGCGTGTTTGCCAAAATACAAGGCAACGCTTGGTCCGTTGAAACTGGCTATGGTCAACGCCGTAAGGACCTACCGAATGCGCCTTATGGTGCGGACTTTAATAACCAATATTTTTATGATGACGCTAGTAAATTTATCTCTGGCCAATACCATATTGATCTTTCGAAATATCTAAAATTGTCGCTGCAAACTGACTACAGTGATTATTACTATCATGGAAAAACAACCTTTGACGGCGAATCCTGGCAAGAAAAAACCGCGGGGAAAAGATGGGGAACCGAAGCTAAATTTGTCGGCAGCTGGTTTACGCATCACCAACTCGTTTTTGGTATTGCCTATCGAGACGATTATCAACGCAAGTTCAGCACCCCAGCGGTTACATCTGATCATGGCCGCCAAACCACAAGTCTATATATCCAAGATGAAATCACCATGCGCGATAATCTTTGGCTCAACCTAGGATCGCGTTATGACCATTTCACCGATGATGGAAGTTCAATCTCACCACGCATCGCACTCATTTACGAGCCCATTCCCTCCTATACCTTGCGACTTTCACATAGCATTGCGCATCGCACACCAACGGCTTTTGAAAAATACTACACAGATGGAGAGACGCAAACACCTAACCCAAGCCTTAAAACGGAGCGCGTGGCAGCCTCAGAGTTAGTCATAGAACGACGCTGGAATAATCAGTCTCGCATGCTAGCTTCGCTATATAACCAGACGACCGACAACTCGATTAGCAACACGCCTTACAATCTTGGTGTCATACAATATTTCAACGCTAAAGGCAGTCGTACAGAAGGTATCGAACTAGAATTTGAACACCATGCTAAAGATGGCACCCGTCTGCGTACCAGCTATGCCTATCAGAACTCAAAAAATTACGAAGGGGGCTGGGCAGCCAACTCGCCACACCACTTAGGAAAGTTCAACCTATCAGTACCCATGCTCTCAAACGCTATCCGCGCTGGGCTTGAGGTTCAGGCCGTCTCACCACGCAGTACTGGTTTCAATCGTCAAGTCAGCGGTTATACGCTTACCAATCTCACCCTCGGCTCAGATCGTGTGTTGAAAAATCTGGATGTTGCAATATCCGTGCGTAACCTGTTCGACAAACGCTACGAGCATATTGCGCCAGATTACGCCACCCCTATCACCGCCATAGAACAAGATGGGCTCAATTTTTGGCTTCAGTTGACCTACGGGTTTAAATAATGAGACGCCGATTAGTTTGCTTTGCGCTATTACTGGCTGGCTTACCATTACCTTCAATCAGCCAGGCTGAACCTTTGCCAGAATATGCCATGAAGGCCGCATTTGTTTACAACTTCATACTTTTTACAGATTGGCCGACACTTCCTAATAACACCCTGCAAATCTGCACTTTAGAGTCAGACACCCTAAAGCAGGAGCTGGAACAGTTCATAGAAAAAAAACCTCATGGTGCAAGACTAGTGATCACTAAAGTTTTTAACCTCGATGCGATTAAGCAATGTCAGGCACTTTTTCTTTCCGAAGATGACAGGCAACGTATTCCTGGCATCTTGGCATTTTTGGAAGAATCCCCTGTTTTAACCATCACGGACGTACAAGGTTTAGTCGGTAAAGGTGTGATAATCAGGATGCGAATTGAAAACAAACGTATCATCTTTGAAATTGACACGATGGCAGCTAAGAAATCCAACCTTTACTTAAGCTCAAAATTCCTGAATCTAGCAAAAAAAGTCTATTAAATACAACTCATACCCCATGCTGCTAAATGACCTTAAAATTGGAAAAAAACTACTGCTGATTAACCTCATCGCAGCAAGTATTGCAATGACAGCGCTTGTCATTTGCATCACTGTGATCGCATTTATCAACAATCGAACTTATCTGATTCAGGATCTCAACACCCAGGCGCGTATTATTGGAGACAACCTAACCGCGTCAATTGTTTTTAATGATCAGAAATCGGCTCAAACGCTACTCGAAGCATTACGCAGGTCACCCAATATTAAGCAAGTTATCGTGCTTAATGACAAGAACCAACCGTTCACTTCATATCCAGCCAAAACCAGTGTTGCCATGAATACAGAGGCTACGTTCTGGAGCAATTTATCTTATGTAACCATTCAACAACCTATTCAAATTGGCGACCAATACGTTGGGGCAATTCACATGCGTGCGTCGCTCAATAACATCTACAAGCAATTGCGCGAGTTCTTGCTCTTGACCCTGATTGCCATATTATTGGCAATCGCACTTGGTACGTTCATGATCCGACGCTTGCAGATTTTTTTAACCAAACCAATTATTGACCTCACAAACTCCATGCGGCTCGTTTCTAGCACAAACGACTACTCGCTCCGCTTTAATTTAGAGGCTAAAGATGAGCTTGGGGAGCTAGCCACAGGCTTTAATACCATGTTGAGCACCATTCAGTCACACCGAGCAGATCTCGATCATGAGCTTCAACTACGCAACCAAGCCGAAGACCGCCTCCAGCAACTAGCCTTCTACGATGTAGTGACAAAACTACCAAACCGTCACCATTTCAATGAAAGCATGGCAAGTACGGTCTCTTCGTCAATCCGCCATAATATCCTCTGCTGCATTATGATCATTGATCTCGATGACTTCAAAATTGTCAATGACACGCTAGGCCACCACATCGGCGATGATCTTCTTTTTGCAGTTGGCCAACGTCTCAACCATGATCTTCGTACAGAAGATATACTATGTAGAATCGGCGGGGATGAGTTTGCATTGATTTTAGACAAACTTTTGAATGTTGAGCAAGCTAAGCATGTTGCACAAAAAATCATCAATACTCTTTCGCTCCCTTTCCATCTAGACAATAGAGACATATTTATCGGTGCCAGTATCGGCATTAGCTTTTGTCCGAATGACTCTACGAGTATTTCAGCCTTACTAAGAAACGCCGACTCGGCTATGTACAATGCCAAGAAACTTGGCAAGAACAATTTTCAAATGTACTTACCAGAAATGGAAGCAATCAACCTGAGGCGGTTCGAACTGGAAAGCGCGTTACATCAGGCATTAAATAATAACGAATTGTTTTTACACTACCAACCACAGGTTGACATTCAATCTAACAAAACGATAGGGTTTGAAGCCTTGTTACGTTGGAACAATCCCAAGCTTGGTATGATTAGCCCTCTCGATTTCATTCCGCTTGCTGAAGATACCGGGTTGATTATACCTATTGGTGAGTTCGTATTATATGAGGCTTGCCGCCAAGCCCAACAATGGAGAGAACACTACGCAATAGACACCTCCATGAGCGTTAACCTTTCTGGCAGGCAGTTAATACAGCCCAACATTGTTGAACGCATCATGAGTATCGTAAACTCGACAAAACTACCTTTTCATTTAGTCACCATTGAGCTAACCGAAAGCATCCTGATGGATCACTCACAAGAAACACTACAAAAACTGGAAAAACTTTCTGCGTCAGGATTCACTATATCAATTGATGATTTTGGCACAGGTTACTCATCAATGAGCTATCTCAAACGCTACCCTATCAAGGCTTTAAAAATAGATCGCAGCTTCATTTCGGACCTTCCTGATGATGCTAATGATGTTGCAATAACCCAAGCCATTATTGCGCTAGGTAAAAACCTGGGCATGAAGCTTGTTGCTGAAGGTGTTGAAACCGAAGCCCAGCTCGAATTTCTAAAAACGCATCAATGTGATGTTGTACAAGGGTACTTACATAGCCGCCCAGTCCCAGCAGACTTGGCTGAACATTTTATTGCGAGTCAAAAAGACACGAGTTACACATAAAAAACCTGCAGATGCCTTAAAGTCAGTCATAATCACGCGATATAATTATTTAATCCATATCAATCTTAAAATGTACTTACTCAGAAAATTTCTCTAGCAAGTAATTTTTACTTTTTATATACAATCACCAGCAAGGCTATACAACTTTGAACAACCCACAAACTCTCAGCTGGCAAGAAGCCGGCAAAACTAAAACAGGCATCTGGCATTCTGAAAACGCCGCGCCAGTGCCTAAGCGCGTACAAATTGCTGACGATACCACCAAAGCAGATGACGCTTACAAGCTATGCTGTGAAGGCACCGCCTTGCTGTGGCGTGGTGACTTTCAAAATGCAAAAATGCTCATGCAAGCCCTATCACGCCGCATAGACCGCCCTGGCAAAAAACCAAAAAAGGCGGCAAGCACTATGCTAGAAGCCTTTCATTTACATCGCCAAGCACAATCGCAAAAAGCACGTATCTTAGGCATGTTGGTCATTGAACTGAATGTAGGTTACAACATTAACTTACGCCGCGCACCTGACGTTAAAGCCGCCTGCGAGCATGCCTATGGAAAAAGCACGCAAAGCATTATCGTGTCATTACGTGAGATCTTAGGCTTAGTCGGCGCATATGAGTGGAGCAAAAATGGCGTTGAAATTAGCGTCATCAACAATAAAATTTACCCAAGTTACGGCGTGTTCTCGCCTATTCGTGGGGAGTACTTAGATTTAGTTGATGTTGCGCCATTACCTGTACCGTGTAACTTGGCCTTTGACATAGGCACTGGCACTGGCGTACTAGCCGCCATCCTCGCCAATCGCGGTATTACAAAAATTGTTGCCACCGACAACTCACACCGCGCATTAGATTGCGCACTCAAAAACATCAACCTGCTAGGCTTAAAAAACAACGTCACGTTGATTGAAGCTGATCTATATCCGTCCGCAGAATATGACCAAGCGGATTTAATCGTCTGCAACCCGCCATGGTTGCCTGCACACCCAAGTTCAGCGCTAGAATCTGCGATTTACGATGAAAAAAGCAAAATGCTTAAAGGCTTTTTAAATGGCTTAGCGGCTCATCTAAGTAGCCATGGCGAAGGCTGGTTAGTGTTATCAGACTTTGCTGAACACTTAGGCTTAAGAACCCGTGATGAATTGCTAGGCTGGATAGCCGCAGCCGGCTTAAAAGTAGTTGACCGAACTGACACCAAAGCCAGACATAGCAAAACACTTGATGCCAGCGACCCATTGCATGCAGCCCGTAAGGCAGAAGTCACCTCATTGTGGCGGTTAGGTAAACAATAAATTTCATATATTAGTGCTGCTTAAAACACCTCAACATTGAGTTTCAGATGGCATTGACCTGTTCCCCTGTTACCGCGCCTATGCTACTTTAAAAAGTTAGGGGATTTCAGCGCGGACTATCTGAGCGAAGCGAGTTCCGCTGGCTCAAAATAAGGTGGTAAATGATAAGCAGATCGTTGATAGTTTGCTTTCCCTACTGCATAAACCAATCGGATTAACTGAAACGCAGTACCAGCCTTACCTTAAAGCGAATACGTTGATTAAAACTTATCCAATCCTGCTGTGGCCTATGTTGTTGCGTGCAGAAGCATGGCTTACTGCAAGAAAAACATTGCGGGATAACTGGGGAGGGAAACGAAATAATTTTTTAGAAGAAGATCAATAAATTAAAATAGAATTGCTCAAAACAAATGAAGAGTGTTATGACTCAAGTCATATTCAGTCAAGTAGGAACTAACATCTTTCTTGATCTCAGGGTTTAATTAGAGCAAGCAACTACGCCCGGTAATTCTTTTTAAAGAAGATCACCGGAGTTTTGGAAAGAATGCTGGTGTATTGGCAGCATATTTCGAATACTCCTCAGCAAACTCAGCATAAGCCTCTTTCTCTTCTATTTTAGCTAACCTAATGTACATGTAGGTCAAAATCGGGAACATGGTCAATGTCACAATCGTTGGCCATTGCAATAAGAACCCAAACATGATCATCACGAACGCTGCATATTGCGGATGCCGAATGCGTGCGTATGGTCCTGTCGTTGCCAACGCATGCTTGCGTTGAGCACTATACAACACACGCCAAGCACCAGAGAGCAAGAAGAAACCCGCAATAATAAAAGCGTTGCTGAGTAAGTGGAATGGGCCAAAGTGCGGATTGCCGCCCCAGCCAAACAGATCTTCTAGCAAATGGCCTGCATTATGTGAATATGGGTCGATTCCAGGAATGTGACTTGTAAGCCAGCCAGACAAAAGATAGATGGTCAGCGGGAAGCCATACATTTCAACAAACAACGCCACCAGGAATGCTGAAAACGCACTGAACGAACGCCAGTCACGCTTACTCTGTGGCTTGGCAAAACTAAAAGCAAAAATGATGAATACTAGAGAGTTAATGATAACTAGTGGCCACAAACCATAATCAGAAGATGGTGCATTCATTTTTGTTCTCCCTCTTTTGTTTCATGATGATGATTGTGACCACCATGCCCATGATGCATGAATAAATGCATCAAAGGGCAAGCAAGCAAAATCAAGTAAGGCAGAAAACCAAGAACATGGGCGCGGTGCTCGGTAAAGAGAAGTAACCCAGCAAATATCAGAAAACCATAAAATACCCATTGTCCTCTGGAAAGATGTTTTGTTTCATGCTCGTCGTTCATAATGCTACCCCTTCATATTCAGTTAGGTGTAATAGTTGTTAGTTACGTAAGGTTACCAATCCCCATAATATGATGCTTGGACAAACAAGCAGCAGTGCGGCGACAAATGATGTCCATAAAGAAAATCCCCACATATAGAACACCAGTGTTGCTAATATCAATCCTAATGCGGGGCAGATCCACACCCATCGGCTGATGGCATTATTCGCAAAGATTGGCAAGAAACCTGGAACTCGAATCATGTAATCACTATATTTTGGCATCCGCTGCAACAAATCAACTTCTTCCAATTTAGCCATCACTGTAAAAAATACGATGGAAAGGATAGATGCCAATAACCATGGTGTGGTGAAGTGCACTAATGCAAGCCCAATAAAAATAATCAGACCGCCGGCATATATTGGATGCCGGACATAGGCGTAAAGTCCTTTATCCATCAGTGCATCATTCATGGAGGGCATATGTGTACGCCATCCAAGCTGCAAATGACCTGCAATGACTGGCACGGCACCAGCGATGACCAAAAGCCACCCTAATCCTTGCCCTATAGCACCCAAATTTAATATCAAGGTTGAAGTTTCACACCAAGCAAGTACCAGGCCATAACCGTAGAGTGGTATACCTAACATATTACGCAACAGGCTGGTAACCAGCCGGCCACCATTGACACCCCACGAACGAGAAAAGGCAGCTGTAAATGCACTAGAGCCTGCAAATACAAAGCCTATTAAGAGTGGAATCAAGAAATAATACATTTCAGCCTCCTTTCATTGATATAAGTCGAATC
This sequence comes from Methylotenera sp., assembly GCA_030655015.1. GTDB lineage: Bacteria > Pseudomonadota > Gammaproteobacteria > Burkholderiales > Methylophilaceae > Methylotenera. The sequence goes on from JAURWJ010000036.1 coordinate 39,532, forward strand.
AACAACACACATCATTTACTTTTAATTCATTCTGAATTCAAAGCTTGGCTCGTTTAAGTAGTGCTGAGTTCACAATTACTGACAATGAACTCAACGCCATTGCCGCTGCCGCGATAATGGGGTTAAGAAAGCCGAATGCCGCAATTGGCACTCCAATAGCGTTGTAGATAAACGCCCAGAACAAGTTCTGCTTAATCTTGCGCATGGTAGCGCGTGACAGGCGTATGCTCGCAACTACGGCGCGCACGTCGTTCTTGATGAGGACGATGCCGCCAGTTTCCTTGGCCACATCAGATCCAGAGCCGAGGGCGATACCGATCTCGGCAACCGCCAATGCTGGCGCGTCGTTAACGCCGTCGCCTACCATGGCGACAGCTTTACCTTGCTTCTGTAGATCCTGAATGACTTTAGCCTTGTCAGAAGGTAACACTTCGGCAATGACGCGCTTAATACCTAGTTCCTGGGCAATGGCTTCGGCGGTGCGACGATTGTCGCCGGTAAGCATGATGACTTCCACATTTTCTTTTATGAGCTCAGCGATAGCATCTTTGGCTTCAGGCTTGAGCGTGTCGGCCACAGCTACGACCCCAGCGAGGCTGCCGTCAAGACCAACCAGCATCGCGGTCTTCCCTTGGGCTTCCAGCTTTGCCATGATTTCTTCCGCCGGCTTGGTGTCAATACCTTCGCGCTCGAATAGCCGACGGTTGCCGAGAAGCGTGACCATGGCATCAACGTTGCCGCGGATGCCATGACCAGGAATGGCCTCAAAGTTTTCCACCTTAGGCAACACGAGTTCGCGGTGTTTTGCAGCACGCACGATTGCTTCGCCGAGCGGATGCTCCGAGCCGACCTCTACCGCAGCGGCGGCGCGCAGGATATCCTCCTCCGGCTGACTGCCGATGGCAATGATATCAGTGACATTAGGCTCGCCACGGGTGAGCGTTCCGGTCTTGTCAAACACCACTGTGGTGAGCTTTTCCGCGCGCTCCAGCACTTCGGCACCGCGAATCAGGATGCCGGCCTCAGCGCCCTTGCCCACACCCACCATCAGCGCCGCTGGGGTAGCAATGCCAAGCGCGCACGGGCAGGCAATAATCAGCACCGCGATGAAGGCCATCAGGCCCTGCGGGAAGTTGCCCATCAGCCACCAGCCAAAAAAAGCGGTAAACGCGACCAGCACCACTGTGGGCACGAAATAGCCAGCCACTTGGTCGGCAAGGCGCTGGATGGGTGCGCTGGAAGCCTGTGCTTCTTCCACCAGTTTAATGATTTGTGCGAGCGCGGTTTCTGCGCCGACCCGCGTCGTCTTGAAGCGAAACAGTCCGGTGCGATTGATTGTTCCGCCGATCACCGCGCTACCCGCTGCCTTTTCCACTGGCATGGATTCGCCGGTGAGCATAGCCTCATCCACTGAGGAGCGGCCTTCAAACACTACACCATCGGCTGGAACCTTCTCGCCAGGGCGCACCACGATGATCTCATCCACCATCACACTTTCTGCTGGCACTTCCATCTCCTGACCATCACGGATGACATGTGCGGTCGCGGGTTTGAGATCCAGAAGCTTGCGCACCGCAGCCGATGAACGTTTTTTGATAATTTCCTCCATGTATTTGCCGAGCAGCACGAAGGCGATGATGACTGCTGATACTTCAAAGTAGGATTGCCGCTGATCTACCTCTACTGGTAACACATTAGGGAAGAACACTACCGCAACGCTATAGAAGTAGGCGACCGAGGTGCCGAGCGCAATCAGGAAATCCATATTGATGTTGCGAGCACGAATCGCGTTCCATGCCCCTTTGTAGAAGCCCCAGCCACCAATGAATTGCACTGGTGTGACCAGTATCATCATCCACACTCCCCAGGTAAACCACGGCAACGCGTCAATCGGCACCCAACTCAAGGTCATCGCACCACCAGCGAGCCCGAGGAATACCGCAGCACGCATGACAGCCAGCACCAGCACGCCCGACATCGCGATCATGACTCGGGTGCGCATGGATTTGAGTTCCTGCTCTGGCGACTCAAAGGTACGCTGGCAACCTACACTGCAAAAATAGTAGGCTCTTCCGGCACGATCAGTTTTCAGCGCGGTGGATTTGTCTACCATCATGCCGCAGATAGGGTCTTTTGCCTTTTCTCCAGCTGTTGTTGATGTTTTTGCTTCGGTCATGCCATGGTCATGGTGTTGAGCGTGATCATGGTTGTGAGCTGTCTTGCTGATCCCTGCATACTTGCCTGGATTAGCCTCGAACTCATGTTGGCATTTGGGTGAGCAAAAGTAATATGTCGTCCCCGAATGTACAGTATTACCTGCTGCTGATTTTTCATCTACTGTCATTCCGCATATTGGATCAATAGCCATGATTGTTCCTTTCGTTATTCGTTATAATGATATTACTCTTAACGCTTCAATACCGCGATGATTCCACTACAGTACGTCTGGTTTGCATGGGCATCAGCATTCCTGGTTCCTTGGTTAGTCATTTTTTATGCTTTTCCACATCACCGAAAAACGATGTGGATGGTCAGTCTGGCCACCGCCCCGTTCGGCCTCACCGAACCACTATTCGTACCCGAGTACTGGAATCCGCCGACGCTCTTCGATCTGGCGCAACGCACTGGCTTTGATCTGGAAAGCCTGATTTTCTGTTTCGGCATCGGCGGCGTCAGTTCCGTACTCTATTCCGTTCTCACTCATCGTAATGACATTCCCGTAGCCGAGGCAGAAAAACGTCAGCCGCTGCACCACCATCATTACAAAGCCCTTGCTTCACCATTCATCGCTTTCGCGCTACTCTATTTCCTGCCGTGGAACCCGATCTATCCTTCCATTGTCGCTATGGCGGTCGGCGCAATTGCCACCATTCTCTGCCGACCAGACCTCAAGACCAAGACTTGGGTCGGCGGAGTATTGTTCTTCGCCTATTACTTCGTCTTCTTTCTTGCCCTAGAGGCATCTTCTCCCGGTTATGTCCAGCAGGTATGGAGTCTGTCGGACATCAGCGGCATTATGCTTCTCGGCATTCCTCTGGAGGAGCTGTTGTTCGCGTTAGCTTTCGGCCTATACTGGTCTGGCGTGTACGAGCACTTAATGTGGAGGAAGATCACTTCACCACATGCACATCATTAGCGACAGCACGAACACTTGCCCACCAGGTTGTAGCAGCAGGCAAATAGCGCGCCGATCACAAACCCAGCCAGAGTGACGTTGAATAATCCATAAGCCAGTCCGCCTAAAGTCCACGGCCTATCACTCCTTAGCATTGTAAAATCCAGCCCATGTGTCCATGAGTTGACAAAATCGACCGTTCCCTGCGGGAACAGATAGACCGCCACCGCGCATACCACACTGATAACCGCTGTCGTCAACGCCGTTGCGCTGCCGACACGCCAGGGATTGAGTTTATCCATGATTCATTCTCCTTTACATTGATTGCACAAAAATATCTTCCTTGATTATCACTCTCCGTCGCTGCATTCCAGCTTATTCACTCACAGTCGCAGCCTAAACAGGCTTCAGGAAAAACAGCTTAGCGCTGAATAGACAACTTCAATCCATGCTGACATGGGAGTCCTCACAGAAACAAGAAGGGCGTTTATAGTGATGACTCGTATACGCCTCAGCTAGCTTACTAATAAGCAGATGAGGATCAGACTCATAAATCACTTGAGCACCTGTGTCCTTGCCAAAGCTAGTGACCAATTGGGGCAGTTGTGTTGTGATGCCACCACTGCCTTCAAGCACACCTATTATCTTTCCCTCGTCATAGGCGATTGCAAACTCACCTAGCGTTCCGGAGCTTCCACCCACGATTACAACCATGTCACTTGAGCGAATATTGATAACTTCACGTCCCATTAGCCCACTACCTGTGTAGATAATCACATCAAAGACATCTGCTGGTGAGAAGTATTTATGTACATGCTCATCAAGGCTAAGTGCCGGTGATGTTCCCATGGATAATCCACCCTTACTTTTTGTGCCACGAGCGCATTCGTAAGGTAGGCCGGGACAAGCGCCAGTGATCAATATAAATCCTCGATCTGCAATATCCTGGCCCAAGGTATAGGCCAGTACTTTGATATCAGCTGCAAACTCCCCGCTTGCAGACCCCATTACGCCTACCGTCAGTCGCATACTTGGTGCTTTATCAAGAAATATCTCTGGTTGAACCAGAAATTTCTGCCTGCAACCTTCTGAGCAAAAATAATACGCTTGCCCCTTGAATTCGGTCATTGCTTCTGCGTGGCGGGGATCAATTGTCATCTGGCAAACTGGATCACGAATCATGTTATTTGTTCTCCTTGAATCAGTGCGTATGGTCATGTTGGGAATGCTCATGCACTTGATCATCTGGCACTGTATCCGCATGAGGATGCTCACCACTGCTTACCGGACTGTCATCGTGGTGACCATGGCCAGTACCATCTTGCGGTACTGGTAGTGACATGACTCCCAAGCCATGTCGATAGACTAGCTCTCCACCATGCCATGCCGTGATGGCGACCATACTCCATGCGCCAATCACCGCAACTACAAACCACCAAGCAGGGGCTGAATCTATCTTATTGCGCCAGACATCCCAGCTAGCCAAGATAATTAAAACTACCGATGTTCCCAGCGCCCAGTTGCGGTGGATTAACATGGCAGCGTGACTGGCATCATCATGGGTCACGCTGTTATAAGCCTGCCAGCCTAAAAATACGGTTGGCAATACTGATAATGCGCTTAACCATAATAAAGTGTGTGCAAGAATGGCAAAGTTTCTGGAGAAATGCTTCCCACGCGTTGCAGCTGCCACAACATGAAAAAATGCTGACACCGTGACAAGTGCAATTGGAAAATGCACCATCAACGGATGCAGGTTAGGAATTATTTCAAGCATTTGGAGCTCCTTTTCTTTGGAGTGATATTTGTTTCACAAGTGCGTAAATCGCCGGAATCACGATGAGCGTCAATACCGTTGAAGAAACCATACCGCCTACCATAGGTGCAGCAATACGTCGCATCACTTCAGAACCAGTGCCACTTCCCCACATGATAGGTAGCAACCCTGCCATGATAGCGACCACCGTCATCATCTTTGGCCGTACACGCTCTACCGCACCTTCCATCACTGCTTCATAAATGTCGGCAACAGTGAAAGCTTTACCTTCGGACTCGCGTTTAGCCTTGAGCTCCTTGTACGCATGATCAAGATAGATCAGCATAATTACACCGGTCTCCGCCGCTACGCCAGCTAAAGCAATGAATCCGACGGCGACTGCAACGCTCATGTTGTAGCCTAGCCAATACATCAGCCAAATGCCTCCAACTAACGAAAACGGTACTGACAGCATGACGATAAACGTTTCTGTTAGGCGCTTGAAGTTTAGATACAGCAACACGAAAATGATCAGCAATGTTAACGGTATTACTATCTTCATCTTGGCTTTGGCACGTTCCATATATTCAAACTGGCCGCTCCATGTTGCATAATATCCAGGCTGGAATTTAACCTGCTCCCGCACTGCTTTCTGCGCATCGGCAACATAACCGCCGATGTCTCTATCGCGAATATCAACAAAAATGTAAGCCGATAGCAATGCGTTTTCGGTACGGATGCTAGGTGGCCCTTTCTCTAAAGAAATATGCGCCAATTGGCCTAGCGGGATCAGTGCTCCGTTCATAGTAGGTACCAGTACCTGACGCGCGATTGCATCCGGGTCTGAACGCAGTTCGCGTGGATAACGCGTGATTACCCCAAAGCGCTCTCGTCCTTCAACCGTCGTGGTCACCACTTCCCCACCAAGCGCGCTGCTTATCACATCCTGCAAGTCACCTACGGCTAGACCATAGCGAGCCAGTGCTAAACGGTCAGGTTCGATATTCAGGTAATAACCTCCCGTGATACGCTCTGCATAAGCACTCGTAGTTCCAGGGACGTTTTTAACTACAGACTCGATAGATTTGGCAAGCTTTTCCATTTCAACCAAATCCCTGCCGAATACCTTGATGCCTATTGGCGTGCGGATACCTGTTGATAGCATGTCGATACGTGCCTTAATCGGCATCGTCCATGCGTTGCTGACCCCAGGTAATTGCACTGCTTTATCTAGCTCAGAGATAAGCTTGTCGATAGTCATGTCAGCACGCCATTCACGCTCCGGTTTAAGATTAATGACTGTCTCAAACATTTCCATCGGCGCCGGGTCTGTAGCAGTATTGGCTTTACCTGCTTTGCCAAAAACCGAAGCTACTTCCGGAAAACTTTTAATGATTTTGTTCTGAGTCTGCATAATCTCTGCCGCCTTCGTTACTGACAGCCCAGGCAAGGTGGCAGGCATGTAGAGTAAAGTGCCTTCGTTCAAGGTTGGCATGAACTCGCTGCCGAGTTTAGTCAGAGGATAAACAGAGATAGCAAGCACAAGTAGTGCAAGCAGGATAGTAGTTTTCTTCCAGCGCATGACTAGGGCGATGATGGGTCGATAAACCCAGATCAGGAAACGGTTTACCGGATTTTTACCTTCCGCCATGATTTTTCCTCGTACAAACAGCAGCATCAGCACCGGTACTAGCGTTACCGAAAGCAATGCAGCGCCAGCCATGGAGAATGTCTTGGTGAATGCCAGCGGCTGAAACATGCGGCCTTCCTGCGACTCCAGCGTAAATACAGGCAAGAAAGAAACGGTAATGATCAGTAGGCTAAAAAATAGCGCCGGCCCTACTTCTTTACAGGCATCAATAATAAGCTGCAATCGGGGTGCATCAGGCGGTGCCCGCTCAATGTGCTTGTGGGCGTTCTCTATCATGACAATGGCAGCATCTACCATGGCGCCAATGGCAATCGCGATGCCTCCCAAGCTCATGATGTTGGAATTAAGCCCCAGCGCATGCATCAACGAAAATGCAATCAGAACGCCAACCGGCAACATGACAATCGCGACTAGAGCACTTCGTACGTGCATCAGGAATAGCATGCAAACCAATGCCACCACGATGCTTTCTTCAAGCAGCGTAGTCTTGAGGTTATCAATCGCCCGATGAATCAAATCGGAACGGTCATAGACTGTTTCTACGGTAACGCCCTGTGGTAAACCAGGCGCAATCTCAACGAGCTTTTGCTTGATGTTGTGAATGACTTCGAGTGCATTCTGGCCATAGCGCGCCATGGCAATACCGGCGACTACTTCACCTTCACCATTAAGCTCGGTAATACCGCGCCGTTCATCCGGTGCCAACTCAACCCGTGCCAGGTCACGCAGCAATACCGGCGTACCTTTATCGGCCTTGACTACCAGTGTTTCCAAATCACCGATGCCGCGCAGATATCCTTTACCACGCACCATATATTCGGTTTCCGTCATCTCTACTACGCGTCCGCCGACATCGCGATTACTGTCACGAATCACCTGTGTAATACGGGCTGGAGATACACCATAAGCTTGCAGCTTGCGTGGATCCAGAACGACTTGATACTGTTTTACAAAGCCACCAACGCTGGCAACCTCTGCTACGCCATGCGCCTTAGTCAGCTGATAACGTAAATACCAGTCCTGAATGGCTCTCAATTCTTCAAGAGAGCGATTTTTTGCCAATACCACATACTGATAAACCCAGCCCACGCCGGTAGCGTCCGGACCCAGCGTAGGCGTAACGCCACGAGGTAAACGGCCAGTCACACTGTTCAAGTATTCCAGTACACGAGAACGCGCCCAGTAAATATCGGTACCATCTTCAAAAATTACATACACAAAGCTGGCACCAAAAAACGAAAAGCCTCGCACAACCTTCGATTTTGGTACTGACAGCATGGATGTAGTGAGCGGATAAGTAACCTGATCCTCGACAACCTGTGGCGCCTGCCCTGGATACTCGGTATAGACAATCACTTGTACATCGGACAGATCCGGGATGGCGTCCAGCGGCGTTTTTAGCAACGAATAAACACCTGCGCCCACTATAAACAAAGTGGTTAACAGCACAAGAAATACATTGCGTACTGACCAGTTAATAATTCTTTCCAACATTTCAGTGCCCTTCGTGCTCAATGACTGATGCAGGTGTAGATTCTGCAGCGACTGGCTCAGTATTGCCGTGTGAACTGTGTTCGCCAAAGCTCCCCAGTGCGGCTTTTAGATTGCTTTCCGCATCAATCAGGAAGTTGGCCCGAACTACCACGTTTTCACCTTCACTCAATCCTTCAGCCACCTCAACATAACCATCGCTACGCATGCCAAGCTTAACCTCACGTGGTTCATACAAACCTTCTGTGAGTTGAACCAACACAACCTGACGTGTGCCGCTGTCGATCACGGCCGAATCCGGAACTGCCAATACGCTGGCACCATGACCGGAAATAAGCTGAATACTGGCATACATGTCAGGTTTCAAAATTCCGTCAGGATTAGCCAGCTCTACGCGCACCTTTGCGGTACGTGTCTCGGGTGCCACCGTTGGATAGATGTAGGCAATCTTTCCTTTGAGGTCCTTGCCTGGATATGCATTGATGGAAATGTCTACGGTCTGGCCAACATGGACCAGAGCAATGTCCTGCTCAAATACATCTGCCAGCAGCCAGATAGTCGACATATCTGCAATCTTAAACAGCGGTTCACCCGGCATGAAGCGCATGCCTTGCACAGCGATTTTCTCCAACACCACGCCGTTTGCAGGCGAGTACATCGTAAGCGTACGTGTCGCTTTGCCGTCTTTTTTCAAACGCTGTAACTGCGCATCGGAAATATCCCAATTACGTAATCGTTTAAGCGCGCTTTCTGCCAACTGACCAACACCAGCCAATGACTCCGGTGTTCCGTTACTCAATGATTGGCGGCCATGCCAGGCAATCAGGTATTCTTCCTGCGCAGATACCAGTTCCGGACTGTAAACTTCCATCAGTGGCTGGCCGCGCTTCACCGGCTGGCCGGTCGTATTGACGTAGAGTTTTTCAATATAACCTTCGAACTTAGTAGTGACTGTGGAGAGACGCTGTTCGTTAAATTGGAACTGCCCCACAGCGCGCACCGTATTGACCATTTTTCGCGATAGCACCTGCTCGGTTTTTACGCCAAGCTTCTGTACCTTGTCGGTGCTGATCTTGACCTGATTGTTAGAGACCTCCTCATCTGCATATACCGGGGTGTAATCCATACCCATAGAATCCTGCTTGGGCACTGGTGAGGTATCAGGCAACCCCATAGGATTACGGTAATAGAGAACTTTCCGTTCAGCAGGCGCTGTAATAGCGGCAGGCATTTCAACTGTCGAGTGGCTAACCTGCTTCAGTCCCCACCAGTAGCCGCCACCTGCAGCCGCAGCAATACCGGCTAGCGCCAGCGCAACCCATATTCCAGAGTGTTTCATAAATCTTCCCCAATCATTCTTTCAATCTCAGCAAGGCGTACTTCCTGTTCAACCCGCATCTTTATCTGGCCTTGTCTTGCAAGCCTGATTGCCCGTTGCGCATCAAGCAGTGTCGCGAAGTCTACTTTACCGTTTTCGTAACCTGCCAATGCCGAGCGGAAGGTCAACTCTGCTTGCGGGAGTAATGTGTAAGTAATCAGCCGTCCTTGTTTTTCTGCTGCCTCGAAAGCTATCAGGTTTTCCTGCAACTCACCTATCACCTGGTTTTCTACCCCGTCACGGCGCTCCTTGGCTGCATCCAGCATAGCGGTAGCCTCACTCTCCTGAGACCGGCGAGTATCAAACCGGATAGGAATATTCACTTCCACCATCGCCTCCCAGCTACTGATATTGCTACCGCGCTGAGTAGGCGCAATGCCAAGCGTTAAATCTGGGTAGCGATTCTTTTCTATCAATCTTTTGTTAGCATCTGCGGCCGATATTTGTGCTGATTGTGTGGCAAGCAGTGGATTATTTCGCACCACTTTTTCCTGCATGGCGGCTCTATCTAGCTTTTCTAGCGGCAGACGACGCAACTCTGGCGCCGAGGAAAGCTGCGCATCCTGTGTACGACCCAATATCGCATTCAGGCGTGCCTGAGCCTGTTGCTGCTCGGTTTCCAGGCTAATAATCTCGGACTGCAAGATAGTCTTTTCAACCTGAGCGCGAATCGCATCTTGCTGGGGTACTAAACCACTGGCATAGCGAACGCGAGTGACAGCCTCCAAATCCTCTAGCAGGCGAAGGATATCCTCGTTAAGCTTTTTCAGCCCTATGGTCTGATAATACTGAGCATAAACGTTCTTTATCCGTGTGTGAGATTCAATGACACTGACCAATCTGCGCCCCTTGAACTGCTCCAGTTCTGCCGTAGCAACTTCCTTACGTAAGTCACGCTTTCCCCAAAGTGGTATGCTCTGCATTAAAGTGTATTTAGTGCCACTTCCTTTGCCTGGAAGAGGATTAAAACCATTAGGCGCATCTCGCCCGGCAAAATCCATGAACTCAACGCGTAGCAAAGGATCAGGAAGAGCGCCTGCAGGAGCAATCCGTTCGCTTGCGGCATCCGTCTCGTAGCGCATTGCCGCAAGTTCAGGGTTATGTGTGTCAGCCCAGTTTAGTAATTCCTGTACATTGGCGCCGATAAGATTGCTGGAAGAGACTTTTTCCGCCCAGCCAAATCTTGGCAACATCAGTGCTGTCAAAATCAGGACGAGCATTGTTTTTGAATTATTTGTATTCATTCGCTTAACCTGTATTCATCTGTATAGCTAACACGTTGAGTTACGGCTAGCCCAGATGCCTTATTTAGCCAGTTTGATTTTTGTAATCGATGGACCGTTACCGTCGACTTTAACGAACTCGAATTCAACCTGATCCCCAACCTTTACTGTGTCCAACAGAGACTTGTCAGCAACGTTAAAAAACATGGTCATAGCAGGCCATTTGAGTTCTGGAACCGCGTCATGCTTCAATTTAACTTTGCTTAAAGTACTGTCTACGGCAACCACTTCACCTTTTGCAGAATAGCTCTTTTGATTATCTGCAGCCTGATGGTGGGCATCGTTGGCGTAGACCGGAGCTGCAGCGATATTGAGTATCGCTACGAACATACAAATTAGTAACTTTTTCATTTCATTTATCCTTCAATGTTTAAATTGATAATGTTTGATTGGACCTGGGCGGGACGTTCTCCGCCCGGTTCACCATTTAATGTTTATGTGCGTCCTCAGATCCTTTGGACATACAGTCCATTTCACCTGATCCTTTAGCCATGCCACCCATGTCCATCATCATGTGGTGCTCATCCATCATCTGGCTCATCATTTCATCCATGAGTTTCTGATGCTCGCTGATCCACTCTTCATGTTCCTGCATAGTCATGCCTGACTTTGGTTTCATAGCCTGCATTTTTCCCATGTTGTCATGCATCATTTTCATGTGCTCTCCCATCAACTTATGACGCTCAGCGCCTTTCGCCGCCCCTGCTTCTTTAAGCTTCTGCTTCGCTTTCATGACTTGTTGAGTCATTTGCCTTTGAAATTCATCCTGTGCTGCAATCGCGGATACGGATAGAAAGCTGATGCCACAGACAACAAGTGTGGCAATCATTCTGCGAATGGTTTGATTCTTCATGATAAATACTCCTGGTAGATATAAGTTCACTGCAATTGCATAGCGAAAATACCCATGCCATGAGTCCAGATAGTTTCCTATTAAGGCAAATAGGCATTGATAACCCTTGCATTACAATTTCTGTAGAGGCGGCTCAGCATGTCGTTAGGGTATATGTATAGGCGTCAAAAACCATACGCTAAACCTCGAACGGATATAAAACCACCGCCGGGAATACGTGCCGAAGAAATAGAAGTGTGTTAGGTACGATCAAATACTCAGATAAGCATCTGAGTTCAAGAGCCGTTTAAAACAAGACGACCTTCGGCACTATGCGAAGGTTTGTCTGGGGGGATGGAAAAGTGAGGGTGGAACTGTATCCGGAACTTCGGTAATTAAATCAGTAAATACGGTTGTGTCGGCAATCAACTCTATGAAGATATTGAATGGGATAATCGCTTGTGCCACAGTCAAAAAGCAATAGGAACATTTATTGCACGAAGTACTCTTGGATGGTTGATTGTTATCATGATGATCGCAATGAGCCATGTCATCTAAATGATCTGTATCAACATGCATTTCCACCTTTGAACTTTGCATCTGGCAAGCTGGCATCGTTATCGATGCCAATCCTTGCAAGGGGATGCAAACGAGTATGGTGAACAATACAGTTAATCTGATTAGTTTAGAATACATGCGTTGACTATACGCTTAAATTTTTAACTTTACAATTGCCTAGGTCTGCGAGATATGTTTTATGTTAGGTTAGAAAAATAAAGCTTATTGATTAAATATCCAACTTATTACTGGTTGCTTTTAGTAATTTTAGGTGGTATTTCTGGTACTGTTACGAGTGGCTTCTTTGCAGCTATTTTAAGTAGCTTTTTTACTAAGAATACTCAGATGGACGCATATCTTAAAATTCATCCGTCCTATGGCGAATTCTTAGTAATTTTGCTATATCTACAGGAATAAAGAACATGGGTTCTTGTGTGCTAACACCACCACGAACTAATGCCCGTGAACGATCTTGCTGCTCACGCTTGGCAGATTCAATTTTCACGTCTTTTGTAGTCTTTACGGACATAGTAGTAAGATACTCATACACTAAAATTAAATCAACGATGCCTTCGTGCAACCGATGTTATGTAAAGCCAAATCCACATGTTGCACTCTACACATTAACGATTTACAATTAACCGTAGATTTTTAACTATAGGAAATATCATGAAAACATTTACTCTTAGTGAGGCACGTTCCGCTGCGCAGTCAGGTGGTGTGTTGAATGCTAATTTAAAACCGACTGGTAGCTCTTTTGCAATTGAGTTTGAAACCCGTAATGGTGTTGCTGTACTCATTGCATCTGTCAGTAAAGAGGTTAGACATTTTACTAACCCGATTAAGGCTTTTGAAATTATACGAGATCTAGGATTGGAAGGTGGGCGTTTTTCTTTGGCTGAATGGCGACCAAATGATCGGGAATTTGAACGAGCATCTAGGCCAGATCGGGCTTTGGCTTTGCGTGAGGCGCATGAGGCGGCAGATATTAAGCGCACTCTTGAAGCGGCCATTAAACAAGCTAATGATCCTAATACTGTATGGATTGACCATGATGAATTGTTTGATAAATTAGAAGCTCGTTATGCGGATTAAGTATTTACCAATAGCAGAATCAAATTTTGATGACATTGGTGATTACTATTATAAAGTTGGCGGCAACCAATTAGCCAGGCGAATGATTAAACAGATCAGAAGTGATATTAAAGCCCTTCTTACTTATCAAGCTCCAGCTTATGAGTTGGTGCCAGGAGTACATCGTTTAGTTGTAGCTAAAGGCGCATTCCTAGCATTTCACCGCATTAATGAGGCTGATTCAATTATTGAAATATTGCACGTGCGTAGATCTGAGCGTGTGGCTGCGACACAAAAAGATATAAAATAACTTTAGCTGAAAATTCCGAGTACACTCAAGTATGGTGCAGTGATTTCGTTAAATCGGTAGTCATTCCCAAGCTCCAAGGCGGTGAATATATCTTGCCTTATGCCCAGCTCAAGGAAAAACTCCAACTATGGATTTCTGATCTACTGGAAGACTACGCAACGATGCTATTCGTTTTCGACTATTCCAGCGACTGGTTTTTGCTGGAGGAATTGCTGATCGACTACCCGCAAAAAGAGAAGATCAAGGGACGGCAGGATGAGCTTGAGGCTGGTATTGAACGGTATTTTATGTACGACCGATCAAACGAGCATCATGCATTGCACTATACCGGAGCACTGTTTAATGGATTTAAGGTTAAGTACGCAGGCAAAGAGTTAACATATTAGCTAGAAATTAGACAACTCGAGCGCGATGCCTAACGGTAGTTTTCCCATATAGTAATCGTAATCTACTTGTAACCTATTGATTATTTTAGTTTTATGCGGTTGCTACATAATACCGTTCTTTTGGCTAAGCAAAAGAAAGAAACTCGCCAGTCGCGTGCGAGCGACAAATCCTAATTGCCAGTACTAATATTACTTAAATACCCAAAACCGAGCATCAAAAACCAAATCAAGGATGTTATAGAAAAAATTACGTACAAATAATATGCAATAAATTGCAATTCCTCATCTTAGTTAAGTTCACTATTCATATGCATTAACCCCGCCCGCGATTCCTGTCACTTTTCTTCTGCATTGCCGGTGCCGCTAAATCACTGGTCTGTCGCACACGACGGTTCTCATTCTTTTTAGGAGCCGGTTTCTTAACTGCCGAGGTTCTAGATGCCGAGTTACGTGCAGTATCTGTTTTACCTCGGTACGGTCTAGTTTCACCATCAGCAGAAGCAACTCGCGGTGGTCTATCCAATGCGCTTATCCTTTGTTTACGCACTTTAGGCATAAATACAGTCGTCGCTTTTAATTTTTCACGTTGCGTAAGCTGTCTGAGCGGTGCACTTGGCACAGGTAAATCAGCCCATTCAAGTAAACCAACCACTTCTTTTTGTTCTAACTTTAGCATTTGGCCACGTTTGACGCGTGGTGGTAAATTTACCGGGCCAAAACGTACGCGCATCAAGCGACTTACAGGTAACTGAAAAGCCTCAAATAAGCGACGCACTTCGCGGTTACGGCCTTCACGCAGAATCACTTGATACCAATGGTTAGCACCTTCGCCGCCTTGTGCGGTAATCGAATCAAAGTTTGCCGGGCCATCTTCCAGTTCAATACCTTCTTTTAACTGCGTCATTTGACCTTCTGTCAGCTCACCAAAAATACGCACTGCGTATTCACGCTCGACTTCATAGCGCGGGTGCATGAAGCGATTCGCCAGTTCGCCAGAAGTAGTAAATATGAGCAAGCCACTGGTGTTCATATCCAATCGACCAATGGCAATCCATTTGGCGTTTTTCACTTTTGGCAATTTATCAAACACACTGGCACGGCCTTCAGGGTCGTCTTGGCTGACAATTTCGCCTTCTGGTTTATGGTAAATCAATACTTGTGGAAGCTCAGCGACAAAAGGCAGCTTTAATGGGCGGCTATCTAAACGCACTAGGTCATATTGCGTAACGCCTTGGCCTGCTGTGGCAGGTACACCATTCACTGTGACGCGCCCGCTTGCGATGAGTAACTCCATATCACGACGTGAACCTAAACCAGCCAGCGCTAATAGCTTATGTAGCCGTTGCGTAGGTTCTGGTGGCGCGTTGGGGTCAGTTTCTAATTTGGTGAAACTGGTTTTCGGGCGGCGAGGCGTAGCCTGCGGATCGCGTTGGGTTTTAAAGGGACGTGCCATGATAATTCGCTAATTTGATTGAATAGGCGCAATTTTACCGCAGATACGCTGAATCACCGCAGATAAAAGATAAGCTTATATCTCCAGCTTAATTTCAGATGATACAAAATCATCCATCGGTGGCAATTCAGCAAGCGATTTCAAATTGAGGTCATCCAAAAAATGTTTAGTGGTAGCGTATAATGAAGGCCGCCCTGGCACTTCGCGCTGGCCTACCACATCAATCCAATCACGTTCTTGCAATTGGCGCATCACATTGGAGTTGACAGCAACACCACGAATTTCTTCAATATCACCACGTGTTACTGGCTGGCGATAGGCAATAATCGCCAAGGTTTCCATGACGGCGCGTGAATATTTACTTTGCCTTTCAGGGTTCAAGCGTGCCAAATAATTCGCATATTCTTCCCGCGCCTGAAAACGGTAACCTGATGCGACTTGCACCAATTCCAAGGTACGCAGAGCCCAATCTTGCTTTAATTCATCCAACAACATGCGTAATGTTGCACGCTCCATGCGCTCTACAAATAATCGTAGCAAATCATCTAAAGACAATGGCTCATGCGAGGTTAACAGCGCAACCTCTAATACATTTTTTAATTCAGTGATATTACGGACTTCACTCATGATTATGATTTAAATCTAAAGCTATTTGTACGTAAATAGGTGAAAAAGCTTGCTGCTGGGTAATCCGCAACAAACCTTCGCGTGCCAACTCTAATATCGCTAAAAAACACACGACTAATTTAGGAATACCATCATTCACCACATCGAACAACTGCGTAAACTCTAGCAGTCTATCTGTTTTTAATCGCCGTAGAATAATACTCATGTGCTCACGCACAGAAAGCTCGGAGCGCCCTACCTTGTGATGTTTAAAATGACTGGCGCGTTTAAGCACATTGCGCCACGCTTCGGCTAAATCATCCAAGCTTACTTCTGGCGGCTTCACTTGGCTAATATGCTGATAATAAGCGCTGGCAACACTAATGCCATCACCCACTTTAGGCATATCATCTAATCGTTGCGCCACAAGCTTAATCGCCTCGTATTCCATCAAACGCCGCACCAACTCTGCGCGCGGGTCGTCTTCTTCAGCAATTTCAGCAGGTTTTGGCAAAAGCATGCGCGACTTGATTTCAATCAGCATGGCAGACATCAGCAAGTAATCACCCGCTAATTCCAGCTTAATGGCGCGCATTTTTTCTACATATACCATATATTGGCGCGTTAAATCAGCCATTGGAATATCAAGAATATCCAGATTATGTTTGCGGATTAAATACAACAGTAAATCTAACGGACCTTCAAACGCCTCTAAATATACTTCTAATGCATCGGGCGGAATGTAGAGATCTTTGGGAAGCTCAGTAAAATCCTCGCCCTTTATTTTTGCATTAAGTGGAGTTTCTATCACAGCAAACTAACTGTAATTCAAACCCATTGCGTCACGCACATCGCGCATGGTTTCACGCGCTAATTTACGTGCTTTTTCACAGCCTTCAGCCACGATATTTTTCACTAAAGTTGGGTCTTCTGCGTACTGCGCAGCGCGTTCTTGAATGGGTTTTAGTTCTTTTAACACACCTTCAATTACTGGACCTTTGCATTCAATACAGCCGATAGATGCGCTTTTACAGCCACTTTGCACCCAGTCTTGCGTGGATTGATCAGAGTAAATCTCGTGCAATTGCCATACTGGGCATTTAGCAGGGTCACCTGGGTCGGTACGGCGCCCGCGCGCAGGATCGGTCGGCAGGGTGTTGATTTTTTTCGTGACTGAATCACTATTTTCACGCAATGAAATAGTGTTGTTATACGATTTAGACATTTTTTGACCATCAAGCCCTGGCATTTTTGAAGCTGGCGTGAGCTTGTATTCAGGTTCCAGCAAAATCATTTTGCCGCCGCCCTCCAAATAGCCAAGCAAGCGCTCTTTATCACCCATACTCATGCCTTGCTGTTCTTCTATCATGGCACGCGCTGAATCTAGCGCCTCTTCATCGCCGCTTCGCTGGTAGGCAGTACGCATTTCTTCGTACAAAGCGCCACGCTTGCTGCCCAATTTCTTAATCGCAGCTTCGGCTTTTTCTTCAAAGCCTTTTTCTTTGCCATAAATATGGTTAAAGCGGCGTGCAATTTCACGCGTAAATTCAATATGTGGAATTTGGTCTTCGCCCACCGGCACTTGGGTGGCTCTATAGACCAAAATATCGGCGCTTTGCAGCAATGGGTAACCCAAAAAGCCGTAAGTCGATAAGTCTTTACTTGATAACTTTTCTTGCTGGTCTTTGTAGGTAGGCACGCGCTCTAACCAACTGAGCGGCGTAATCATGCTTAGCAACGTGTGTAGTTCTGCATGCTCTGGTACACGGGACTGTATAAAAATCGTCGCGTTTGCAGGGTCAACGCCCGCTGCTAGCCAGTCAATCACCATTTCCCACACGCTTTCTTCTATAATTTCAGGCGTATCGTAATGCGTAGTCAGGGCATGCCAATCTGCTACAAAAAATAAGCATTCATGCTCATGTTGAAGCTTAATCCAGTTTTTAAGTACACCGTTGTAATGCCCCAAATGCAAATTGCCTGTGGGGCGCATGCCCGATAAAACCCGTTCTATTGCCATGTGATGTAAAAACCTTAAATGAAGTAAGTCGTATTATAGCAAGTTAAACCAAACTAGAAATTAGGCCATACACAACACTAATCAATGGCATCAGTATTTTGCTCAACACACCCGTAAACAAAAGTACAATTAAGATGATAAAACCATAACGCTCAAGCTGTGCAAAAGGCTGTGCCAAATGGTGCGGCAACAAACTTACTGCGATACGGCCTCCGTCTAATGGTGGTAGCGGCAATAGGTTTAACACCATTAACACGATATTGATCATCACGCCAGCTTTCGCCATGAGTGCTAACGGCAAGATAAAAGCCTCTGGCATCAAAACCGAATATTTAAGCACTAAGGCCCAAAATATTGCCATCACCAAGTTTGAGGCAGGCCCTGCAGCGGCCACCCACAGCATATCTTTTTTAGGGTTACGTAACCGAGAAAAATCTACAGGGACAGGCTTAGCCCAGCCAAATAAAATGCCACCTAACATAATGGTTAAAGCTGGCAGCAGAATCGTGCCGAACGGGTCTATATGTTTAAGTGGATTTAAGGTGATTCGCCCTGCATTATGCGCAGTCATATCACCAAAGTATTTAGCCACATAGCCGTGTGCGGCCTCATGCACGGTAATCGCAAAAATAACGGGTAATGCATAAATAACTATTTTTTGTATCAGGGATAATTCCATTGTTTACTCTTTAATAAATATGCTTTAAAAATCTTACAATTACAAACCAAACGGTGCCAATGCTCCCAATCCTTCACGAACCAGCTCAGGGGACTCTCCGGTTAAATTAATCACCGTTGTCGCACCCGCCACACAAGCGCCGGCATCAATCACTAAATCGACTTGTTGCTCTAGTCGGTCGCGAATTTCCCATGCTTCAGTTAACGCGACATCATCATTAGGCAGCGAAAGCGTCATACTTAACAATGGTGCGTCTATGGCCTCCAATATAGCCTGTACAATACGATGATCTGGCACACGAATACCTATCGTACTCCGTTTAGGGTGCTGCAATTTACGCGGCACCTCGCGCGTTGCATTCAAAATAAAAGTATAGACGCCTGGCGTATTAGCCTTAAGCAGGCGAAACTGGCTATTACTCACCACTGCATAATTGCCTAGCTCACTTAAATTGCGGCATAAAAGCGTAAAGAAATGCTTATCGTCCACGCCGCGAATTTGGCGAATCCTCGCTTGTGCGTCGCCATATCCCAGCATGCACCCTAGCGCATAGCCTGAATCTGTTGCATAGGCAATTACACCGCCTTTACGCAGAATATCAGCGGTTTGTGTAATCAAGCGTGGTTGCGGATTATCTAAATTAATATTAAAAAATTGTGACATGCTATGAAACTCTCAAGAGGCTACTAATGCGTTAGTTTGTGGCCAATCTTGCCAGACAGGAATGCAATTACTTGGCAAAGCCGGCAATCGTCCCATTTCCATAAAGCTAATGCCTTTACCATGATAATCAGAGCCTTGCGAGGCTTTTAAGCCGAATAATTGTGCATATTTTGCATACTCAACATACTGCGCCGCAGTGTGGCTACCTGTCACCACTTCAATTGCTGAACCACCCAAGGCTCTAAACTCTTCCAGCAACAACAACATATTAGTTCGGCGTATGTCATAACGCCCAGGATGTGCCAACACAGCCACACCACCGCTACCTGTGATTAAATTCAGCGCAGATTCAAGACTCATCCATTCATGATCCACAAAACCTGGTTTACCTTTAACCAGATATTTTTTAAATACAGATTTAGCATCTTTGGCATACTGACGCTCCACTAAAAAACGCGCAAAGTGCATACGCGTTAATATACTTTGCTGCGCCAAAGTCGATGCCGCTTCAAAAGCACCATGAATACCAGCTTTTTCGAGGCCAAGCGCCATTTGTTTAGCACGCTCTAATCTGCCTTGCCTGACGCTGGCTAAACTTTTCATGAGTATTGTGTTTAGTGGGTTAATGTTTAACCCAACCACGTGCAAAGTACGTTTTTTCCACGTTACAGAAATTTCAACGCCATTCACCAACTGTATGCCGTACTGTATTGCGGCTTGCTGCGCTTCAGCCAGGCCGCTTATGTCATCGTGGTCCGTCAACGCTAATATCTTTACGCCATGGGTCGCGGCGTGTTCAACAAGATCGGTTGGCGAAAGCAAACCATCGGAAATATTAGAATGTGAGTGTAGATCTATCATTAAAACATTGTTAGTAAATGACTTGCGTCAGCATTACACCTGAGAATTACAATACAAAAATACAAAGATAATTCCAATAGGCACTTGAAATTACGCCTTGCAGCACAACAACTATCATAGCAAAATAGCACATTAGGCTAAAGCATTGTTTTTTGATTCGTTTTTTAGCTTATTGATGTGAATAGTTTCCACCTTTAAAAGAGCTGATATGAAGTTTTTGTTCGATTTATTCCCCGTTATTTTGTTTTTTGTTGCATTTAAGTTTTTTGGCATTTTTACCGCAACTGCTGTCGCCATTGTGGCAACAATCACACAAATTATTTACGTCAAACTTCGCCACGGCGTGGTAGAAAAAATGTTGCTTATTAGTGGTGTCATTATTACCGTGTTTGGTGGTGCCACTTTATTGCTAAAAGACCCGACCTTTATTCAATGGAAACCCAGTATTTTATATTGGCTATTTGCTGCAGGACTATTAGGCGCGCAACTATTGTTTAACAAAAACCCCATGCGCAGCATGATGGGCAAACAAATACAATTACCAGATACAGTCTGGTCTAAACTCAATATTGCCTGGGCCATACTGTTTGTCGCATTAGGTTTTTTAAATCTGTATGTAGCTTTTAATTACTCACAAGACACTTGGGTGAACTTTAAGCTTTTCGGCATCACTGGCATCATGTTTGTTTTTATTATTGTGCAAACATTATTTATCAGTAAATACCTACCTAAAGAAGACTCAAAAGAGGATGCACAATAATGTGGTACGCCATAGTTGCTGAAGATGCTCCCAACAGTTTAGATAAACGCTTAAGCGCCAGACCTGAACATTTAGCTAGGTTGCAAGACCTTCAAAATACTGGGCGCTTATTGCTTGCAGGACCATTCCCAGCCATCGACAGCCCAGATCCAGGACCTGCCGGCTACTCTGGTAGCCTGATTGTGGCAGAGTTTTCTAACATTGAAGAGGCGAAACAATGGGCCAATAGTGACCCTTTTGTTATCAATGGTGTTTATAACCAGGTTTCAGTGAAACCTTTTAGAAAAACCTTGCCCTAAGATACAGATGACTTTAGCTGATGAAATTACCGAACGCTTACAGATTCTGGCGCCTACAACGCTGAATCTAATAGATGAAAGTGCCTTACACGCAGGGCATAAAGGCAATGGCGGTGGCGCTCACTTTATGCTCAAAATAACCAGCTCGCATTTCTGTGGAAAATCACAGATAATGCGCCATCGCCTTATTTATCAAACCTTAACCGACCTCATGCCGCACAAAATACATGCCCTTAGTATAGTAGCCATCGCAGCGGATGAGGTTTAACAATCCATTCAACCTTTTAACCTTAATCACCCAAACTAAACTTCTATCTTGAGGACTTTTGCATGAAATTCACCCGAACTTTAATCGCAGTCGCCATTTTGTCTTTAGCACCATCAGCGTTTGCTGCAGATGCGGTCGCTACCGTTAATGGCAAACAAATCAAACAATCTGTTTATGACTTAATCGTTAAAGATGCTACCGCCAACGGCCAAAAAGTTGACGCTAATATTAAAGATGCCATTATCAATGAGTTAGTCAGCTCAGAGCTTGTGTACCAAGAGGCTCAAAAGCTCGGGCTCGATAAACAACCAGATTACATCGCACGTGAGGAACTTGGCCGTCGCAAACTATTGACCAGTACATTTTTACAAGATTACGTTAAGAAAAATCCAATCTCAGATGCAGACACTAAAGCCGCTTATGAACAATACAAAAAAGCCAATGGTGAAAAAGAATACAGCGCACGCCATATTTTAGTTAAAACTGAAACTGACGCCAAAGATATCATTGCTCAACTGGCAAAAGGTACCGATATTGCAAAAATTGCTAAAGAAAAATCACTGGATCCTGGCTCAAAAGACAAAGGTGGCGATCTTGGCTGGTTCTCACCAGCAACCATGGTCAAACCATTCAGCGATGTTGTTGCTAACCTGCAAAAAGGTGCATCTTCAACCAGCCCAGTACAAACTCAATTTGGCTGGCATGTAATTAAACTGGTTGATACACGCGCCGCGCAACCACTCGCTTATGACAAAGTAAAAGAGGGTTTGCAAAAAAACTTGCAACAACGTAACTTAGAAAAACTCATGACTGATTTACGTGGCAAAGCAAAAATAGACATCGCAAAATAAAAAATTGTTTGATTAAATTTGTCATTAATTAAAAAGCGGGCTCTAAATTTAGAGCCCGTTTTTAATTGATCGAAAAATGTGCTGTTACAGCACTTTCCCAAAACCGCAAGCGTAAAACTCCGCAAAAACCATGTGACGTTAATCTGCGTCCATGCATCGCACTTAACCTAAATATCTGCACAGTAAAATCTTAGAGGTAAGGCAGTTAAAACCTTTTAATCCCGACTTAATCGTTTTTGAGCCATAATTACACTGTACGAGATACCAATAAAACAGGCTAACGAGACACTATGCGTATATTGCTCATTGATGACACGCAACTGAACATTACTTTATTGCAACACCTCATTAAGAAAATCCCTGAATATGAGTCTATTGCTTTTACCAACCCGATTGAAGCGCTACATTGGTGTAGAGACAATGAACCTGATTTAGTTGTGGTTGATTATATGATGCCAGAAATGGATGGCATTCAATTTACTCAACAATTTAGAGGTTTTGTTAATTATCAGGATATTCCCGTGCTGATGGTAACCGCCAATAGCGAAACCAGTGTTCGCCACAAAGCACTCGTCAGTGGTGTTACCGACTTTCTCAATAAACCATTAGACAACAGTGAGTTTGTCGCACGTGCTAGAAACATGCTGGCATTGCGCCAAAGCCAAAAAAAGCTCATGGATCATGCCGCATGGTTAGCAGAAGAAGTCAGCAAAGCTACCGCAAAAATCAAAGCACAAGAGCGTGAAACTATTTTCTGCCTGGCTAAAGCCGCAGAATACCGCGACCCAGAAACAGGCGCACATATTCAACGCATGGCCTATTACTCAAAGCATATTGCTCGGGTGCTTGGTTTATCTGTACAGCAGCAAGAGTTATTGCTCGAAGCCGCACCCATGCACGATATTGGCAAAGTTGGTATTGCGGATGCAATCTTACTTAAGCCTGGAAAACTCACGTCAGAAGAGTTTGCCGTGATGAAGCAGCATGCGGTGATTGGCTATCAATTATTAAATGAAAGTAGCTCCCCTTTACTGAAATTGGCCGCAGAAATTGCACATACTCATCACGAAAAATACGATGGGAGTGGGTACCCTAGAGGCTTGGCGAATGAAGATATCCCGTTATTTGGGCGTATTGTTGCCGTCGCAGACGTATTCGACGCCCTCACCTCTGAACGCCCCTACAAAAAAGCCTGGCGCATAGAGGACGCTTGTCAATTACTGCGTGACGGTTCGGGGCAACACTTTGACCCAACCTGTGTGGAGGCTTTTTTTAGCGAATTTGACAACATTATTAACATTAAAAATACGTTTATAGATATTGGAAATGACCTCTAAAATATCGGCCCGAAAGGCTAGACTTTAACCAGTAAGGAGTTGGGATAAATGGAGGCTCTCTTAAGCCAAGCATTTTCCATTGGGTGAAAATGCTACAAAAACCGTTCGTGGTGCCCCTTCAATTTTGCTCAGAAGAGCCTTATCTAGCTATGAATGTAGCGCATTGACAGGCGCTGTCTGGACGGGGGGGGGTTGACTAACGAAAAAACTAGCTTAAACTTAGCTGGCTTTAACCAAAACCGCATATATCTCATCTTTAAGATGAAGTTTCTCTTTCTTTAATGCCTCAATTTCATCATGGGTACCCGCTTCAATATGCGCCTCCATGTTTTTGATTTTTTGATCAATGGCATTATGACGATCAAATAAATGCGTGAAGTGTAAATCGGCATGCTTGAGTTGCGTGATTAAATCGCGATATTCTGGAAACATATGAAATCCTTTAAAGGTGAGTTCTAAACACTCCAATTCTACGTTTTTTCAGTCTGTAGCTACAGTAAAAATGGTCTGTTTTTGACTTGCATCAAAAACTGTTAAAAATAAGACAACAAAACAGCATACCTCTATACAATTTTCAGTTCACGAGTATTTTCTGTGAATGAGCAAGGTACAGTATTGAAGAGCACCTGATAGATTGTGAGCAGTTGTGACCTGCACCCCATAAAAAACCAGCAATATCTTGTATGGTAAGATGCCAATCAAATTTTGATGCTCATTTGGATGTGACCAACAATGCAGACCTTAATCAATTTATTAGGCCCCAATGGGCTCATTCCACATGGCTACTGCCTAAGCTGGAACCCAGGCTTGCTGTGGCTACATGTACTATCAGACACTCTCATTGTGCTCGCATATTACTCTATCCCCCTCACAATTCTATACTTCATTAAAAAACGCAAAGATCTGCCATTTCAGTGGATATTTGTCATGTCCAGCTTATTTATATTGGCATGTGGTACAACGCATTTGCTTTCAATGATCACTATTTGGCACCCAATTTATGGGATAACTGGAATAGCCAAAGCCGTTACCGCCATCATTTCAGTCTTCACCGCCATTTCTATGTTCTGGATTATCCCTCGCGCCTTAGCTTTGCCAAGTTCAGCCACGTTAGAGGCTCAAATTCAGGAAACAAAACAAGCAAAAGCAAAACTGCAAACTGCACTGAATACACTGCAGAAAATTGCTGACCGTGTTCCCGGTATGGTTTTTCAATACCGCTTAAAGGCTGATGGCACGGCCTACTTTCCCTTTGCCAGCGAAGCGATTCGTCAGATATACCGAGTTAGCCCAGATGAAGTACATAAGGATGCCTCTAAAATATTTTCAACCATTCACCCCAACGACTTAAATGACGTGATCACCTCAATTCAAACCTCAGCCCAGGAGCTCACTACCTGGCATCATGAATTTCGAGTTAAATTTGAAGATGGCACCATCAACTGGCTGTTAGTCAACGCGGTACCTGAGCGTGAAGCCGATGGCTCAACATTATGGCATGGCTTTATTTCAGACATTAGTGAGCAAAAACGCATTGAGTTGCAAGTATTGACGATACAGCAACATTTACAGGCTACGCTTTCTGCAATCCCTGACATTTTATTAGAGCTGGGGCTTGATGGTCATTGCTATAACATACAATCTCAACGCCCCGACTTGCTCACAGCAACGCCAGATGAATTTATTGGAAAAACAGTACAAGAGATACTTCCAGCAGCACCAGCTTTACTGGTGATGTCAGCACTGCAAGAAACACATGAGTATGGTCGCTCACAGGGTAAACAATTTGATATCCAGCTCCCACAAGGCACATTTTGGTTTGAACTTTCTGTGGCTAAAAAAATTAACGATCACAATCAGAACCCACGTTTCATTGTATTGTCGCGTGATATTACCGAACGCAAACAAACTGAAATTGAGCTACGCATTGCCGCAACCGCTTTTGAATCACAAGAAGGCATTATGGTAACCGATGCCAATAAAGAGATTTTACGCGTCAATCAAGCATTCACTAAAATTACAGGGTACAGTACTGACGAAGTGGTCGGCTACACCCCGCGTTTACTTAGTTCAGGTCGACAAGATGCCGATTTTTACACTGCAATGTGGACTAGCATTAAAAACACAGGTGGCTGGAATGGTGAGATCTGGAACCAACGTAAAAATAACGAGATTTATCCTGCGTATCTCGTTATTTCTGAAGTAAAAGACTCAAGCGGCATTGTCACCAACTACGTGGCATCACTCACTGACATCACGCTACGCAAGGCGGCAGCCAAAGAAATTGAAACGCTTGCTGATGAAGTTGCACTGCGCGACACATTAGTGAGAGAAGTGCATCACCGTATCAAAAACAACTTAAATGCAGTGACTGGTGTACTCAGCCAATTTGCAGAAAACCACCCTGAAGTTAATGACCTGCTCAATCAGGCGATCAGCCAAGTACAGAGCATTGCTATCGTTCATGGACTGCAGGGTCGATCCTCATTGTTGAAAGTGCAGTTATACGAAATTATGCTGTCAATTGTGGCTGAAATTGAAATGCTATGGAAAAACTCAATCACTGTAGATGTTCCAAATAATTGGTTACCCTATAATATTTCAAAAATGGAAGCTGTCCCGCTTGCACTGATATTAAACGAGCTCATCACCAATGCAATTAAGCACGGCCACAAAGATAAGCATGTCAGAATCACACTAGATCAAGGACCACGTCCAGACTCGGTCATGCTGAGCATTAGTAACGTTGGGTCAATCCCAGTGAATTTAAACTTAAAAAACAAAACCTTTTTGGGCACTGGTCTACAACTGGTCGCGTCATTATTACCTAGATCAGGGGCAACGCTGACTTGGTCACAAAATAACGAAATAGTCATCACAACATTAGTGCTAGAATCGCCAATCATTGAACTAAAAAATATCACTTAACATCATGAACGCTACCCCTCACATCAAGCCACATATTTTATTAGTCGATGATGAGCGTGTGGCACTAGCCATCCACGCCAATGGCTTAATTAGTCAGGGCTACACCGTCAGCACTGCAGAATCTGTAGATGAAGCTGAAATATTGCTAAAAAAGGAAGTGTTGCCGGATATTGTCATTCTCGACGTAGGCATGCCCGACAAAAGTGGCTTAATTTTAGCTGAACAACTTTCAATCAAGCAGATTCCATTTATATTACTGACAGCTTTTAGCGACCAAACGACCATCGATCAAGCCACACAATATGGCGCCTCAGCTTACCTTGTAAAACCAATTGTAGTAAAACAACTGATTCCAGCAATCGATGCTGCGCTAGTCCGTGCGCAAGAAGTTCAACAATTAAAAGTGACAAGAAATCAATTAACAAACGCACTCAACGGCGACCGTAATGTCAATATTGCGATAGGTATTGTGATGCTTAAACATCGCATTGATCGCAAAGCGGCTTTTAATCAACTGCGCGATAATGCGCGTAAGCAGCGTAAAAACATCGCCGAGTTAGCTAAAGAAGTTATTAGTGATATTGAGTCCGTTACATAACAAAAATATATAACCAATGGTTCTATAATACTTTTCCTATTGATTAATAACCATTTATCTTGTTAATATAGCGTTACTTTAAACTATACGATGATAGAAACATACCATCATATATTCAAGGCAGTACGTTTAAGTACCCCTAACTGAGGCCTAGACCCCGCCTCGTATAATTTTTTGATCGGCTTTAGTCCACAATCAAAATTGTACGACAACCCCCTAAAAAGGATGGTGGATAAATTGTCAGACTCACGTTTGAATTTTTCTAGCTTTGCGATTCAACTCACTTCTTTTTCCCTTTTCATCATAGGTGATAGCGCCTCCTTGATTGTTCTGAAATGGATTAATATTTTTTTCAGAAGAACCTGCCGTCCCTTGCCTGTATTTCAAGTGTTAGTCTTAATGTCATCTCCCTTTGGCCATGACCAAGACAAATAAAGAAAATCAAGAAAGTAAACTGCATTCTGACCTGCGCTTATTGCAGCATAAACTGCAAATCATTGAAGCCGAGCGTGCTCAGCTAGAATACGCGTTGCGTACAACCACAGCGAGATTAAATGATTCACAGCGAATTGCAAGTGTCGGCAGTTGGTCACTTGATTTGTTAAAAGATTCGCTTTTTTGGAGCGATGAAATCTTTCGTATCTTCGAACTCGATGCCGATAAGTTTATTGCCAATTACCAAGGTTTTATTGATGTCATACATCCTCTTGATCGTGATGCAGTCAATCATGCCTTCATGCAGTCTCTTGAAAACCACACGGCTTATGACATCACGCATCGCTTACTCATGCCAGATGGGCGCATCAAGTGGGTAAGTGAGCGTGGTAAATCAGATTACAACACTGAGGGCATTCCCATTAGATCTTATGGTACGGTACAAGATATTACTGAGCTTAATTACGTAGAAAATCAATTACGTATCGCTGCTGCTGCTTTTGAGTCAAAGCAAGGCATTGTGATCACTGATGCTGATGGCATCATCCTTAAAGTGAACCAGACTTTTTCAACCATAACAGGCTACAGCGCCGATGAGGTTGTTGGGTTAAAGATGAGTTTTCTCCGCTCTAACCGACATGGTGACGATTTTTATGCTGCAATGTGGCATGAAATTCTACTCAAAGGTGAGTGGCACGGTGAAATATGGAATCAAGTCCAGAGTAATAAAATTCGTCTGCATTCTGTTACGGTTACCGCAGTTAAAGATAGTCAAAATGTGATTGTTAACTACGTTGGTACCTATGCCGATATCACCGAACGTAAATCTGCCGAGGACCAATTACGCATCGCCGCAATTACTTTTGAAACCCACGAAGCGATCATGATTACGGATGCCGACGCCAATATCATTCGCGTCAACAATGCCTTTGAAAAAATAACAGGGTACAGTGAGGCAGAAGTACTGGGACAGAATCCACGTTTATTAAGCTCAGGGCAACATGATCGAGATTTTTATGCAGTGATGTGGCAAAAATTACTGTCCGAAGGCAGTTGGTATGGCGAAGTGTGGGATCAACATAAAAACGGCACTATTTACCCTAAACAACTCACGATTACTGCCGCAAAAAATGAGACGAATGAAGCGACGCATTACATCGGCATTTTCATGGATATCTCAGACCGTAAAAATACTGAGCTCGCATTACGGCAATCAGAGAGTTATCTAGCGAATATTCTCAACTCATTGGATGAAGTGATCTGGACCGCAAATGCGCCAGATTTTAAATTACACCATGTCAATGCAGCCACCCAAAAACTCTACGGGATTTCTAAGCAAGCTTTTATAGATGACCCTGAATTATGGCTTAACCTTATCCATCCGGATGATAAGCTACTAGCGCAACAGGCCACAGATGCGGCTTTTAAATTTGGAAAGTCTGAAATTGAATATCGTATTCTGCGTGCGGATGGTCAAGAGCGTTGGCTATCTGACCGTAAACATTTTATTTATGCGGAAAATGGCGAGCCCGCGGAGTTGGTTGGTGTCGCTTATGACGTGACTGAGCGCAAGTTAGCAGATAAAGCGCAGCGCGAGAACCAATCTCGCATCCTTCACATGCTGGAAACCAGCCCCATTGCAGTGCGTATCGCGGCATCCGCCGGGCGCAAAGTGCTGTTTGCCAATAAGCGCTATGTGCAATTAATTAACACCTCACCTCAACAGGCAATCGGCAAAGATCCTAAGCAGTACTATGCTAACCCGCAAGACTATAAAGACATTCTTCATCAACTTAGTTTGGGTGGTTCAGTCACGGACAAGCTGATTGAACTATCAATCCCTAGCGTAGGCTCAATTTGGGCGATGGCTTCTTATGCGTTGATCAACTACGAAAATGAAGAAGCAGTGCTAGGCTGGTTCTATGACGTGACTGACTTAAGAAAATCACAAGACGCCCTGCAACTCAGTGAAAAAAAGGCAAAGCAGTCGCTCGAGGAATTAAAGTATCAAAGCTACGCTTTAGAAAAACATGCCATCGTAGCAGTAACCGATGTGCGTGGTCGCATCACCTATGCTAACGAAAAATTCTGTGCTATTAGCGGCTACAGCTACGATGAGCTCATTGGTCAAGATCACGTCATTTTGAACTCAGGCCTCCAGCCCGACGGGTTTTGGAAGGAAATGTACCGCGTAGTAGCTAAAGGCGAAGTTTGGCATGACGAAGTATGCAACCGCGCAAAGGATGGCCATCTATATTGGGTTGACACAACCATTGCTCCGTATATGGGAGAGAATGGCAAGCCACAAAGCTATATTTCAATTAGAACAGACATCAGTGAACGTAAAGCAGCTGAAGAAAAAAGCAACTACCTCGCACTTTATGACGCACTCACCGGCCTGCCCAACAGGCGCCTGCTGAATGACCGCCTCAACCAAGCCTTGGCTTCCAGCACACGTAGTGGTAGAGATGGCGCACTGTTATTTTTAGATCTTGATCATTTTAAAACACTTAATGATACGCTCGGTCATGATGTGGGTGATTACCTGCTACAACAAGTAGCACAACGACTCACTGCCAGCGTGCGAGAAGGCGATACGGTTGCACGCTTGGGAGGGGATGAGTTCGTCGTTATTCTGGAAGAATTGAGCGAACAAAACATTGAGGCTGCAGCACAGGCGAAAGCGATTGGTGAAAAAATTATGACCGCACTCAACCGACCATATCAGCTAGCCACACATGAATACCATATTACACCCAGCATTGGCGTTACCTTATTTAATAACCACCAATCAAACATGGACGAATTACTGAAGCAAGCGGATATTGCCATGTACCAAGCCAAAAAATTAGGCCGCAATGCTTTAAGTTTTTTCGACCCGGAAATGCAGAATGCCATTCATACACGCGTAGATCTTGAACACGAGTTACGCAAAGCGCTTGAAAATAAGCAGTTTCTTATGTATTACCAAATACAGGTGGATGCTTCAAATCATGCGACAGGTGCAGAGGCTCTAATTCGATGGATTCATCCTGAACGCGGCTTGATATCTCCATTCCACTTTATTCCCGTGGCAGAAGAAACAGGCATGATTCTAGCTATTGGTCAATGGGTACTAGACACTGCTTGCGCTCAACTCAAAACATGGGAACAAGATGAGCTTACCCACAACCTCACACTGTCAATCAACGTTAGTGCCAAGCAATTTAGGCAAGCTAACTTTGTAGCTCAAGTACAAGAAACCATACTGCAGCATGCGATTAACCCTATGCTACTTAAACTGGAACTGACAGAAAGCATCTTGGTGGACCGCATCGATGACACCATCGAAACCATGAATGCATTGAAAGGATTAGGAATCCGATTCTCATTGGATGACTTTGGGACTGGCTACTCATCACTGCAATATCTCAAACTTTTACCGTTGTATCAATTAAAAATTGACCAATCATTTGTGCGTGACATTGCCATTGATAGTAGCGACCAAGCGATTGTGCGCACGATTATAGCCATGGCGCATACGTTAAATCTAAACGTGATTGCCGAAGGCGTTGAAACAGACGAGCAGCAAGGGCTACTTAAAGATAACGGCTGCCTGCA
Source organism: Methylotenera sp. (assembly GCA_030655015.1). Lineage (GTDB taxonomy): Bacteria > Pseudomonadota > Gammaproteobacteria > Burkholderiales > Methylophilaceae > Methylotenera. The sequence goes on from JAURWJ010000036.1 coordinate 70,724, forward strand.
TTATCAGGGTTATTTGTTTAGCAAGCCAGTGCCAATTGACCAATTTGAAGCATTGCTGAAACAAGAGTAATTGTTTTGGATAATCAACGGTTTTGATAAATGGTTAACATAATGCATGAACATAGAGAAGCCACTAAGAACACATCCAATACCAAAGAAAGAAGTGCAGCTGGTGAGTATCTTACTTTCGTTTTGGGTTCCGAAGAGTACAGGTTGGAGATATTAAAAGTTCATGAATTTTGTGGATATGATGCTGTCACGCAGATTGCTAGTACACCAGACTTTATTAAAGGTGTGCTCAATTTACGCGGCAAGATTGTGCCGATTGTAGATTTGCTTGCGCATCAAGTTCCATCATAGCGTTACTCGATAATGTGGTTATTCACTAAAAAATTAATTTAAAGACAACGAAGGCCCCCCATGAAAATTAACTTGCCTGTCACTCATAAAGAAATAGAACTTAAAGACACCAGTTCAATTGTTTCCAAAACTGATCTTAAAGGATTGATCACTTATGTCAATCGCGACTTTTTAGAAATTAGCGGCTTCACCGAACAGGAACTGATTGGCAAAAGCCACAATATTGTTCGTCATCCTGATATGCCGCCAGCCGCTTTCGAGGATTTATGGAACACAGTCAAAGCAGGTAAACCATGGAATGGGCTGGTAAAGAATCGTTGCAAAAATGGTGATCATTACTGGGTTGAAGCAAACGTTGCTCCAGTGCGTGAAAGTGGCCAGATCGTTGGCTATATGTCAGTACGCTCTAAAATGACGCGCAAGCAAATTGAAGCTATTGAGCCAGTCTATCGCCGCATGCTTAAAGGCGAAACACCTAGCATGAGCTTCACCACCAATTTTGCTAATTATATAAGTAACGCTCCGATGTTCTTAAAAGTGCTAGCGGCAATGATGTTGCCGCTAGGCGCTATTTTAGGTGTTGCACTTTTAACAAACCTAGGCATAGTCAACGCGTTAACCATGGCTGGTATTGGCGTTGTAGCTACACTCATCTCAAGCTTTTTGCTCTCTCGCACCATTACCACCCCGCTACAGCGCGCAACACAGTACCTTAATGCCATTGCCAGCGGGGAGTTGCAACTAAAAATTGACACGAAATCCAATAATGAAGCTGGCAAGATGATTCAAGCATTAAAATCCATGCAAATCAAGGTGGGATTTGATGTGAATGATGCACGAAAAGTCGCAGAGGAAGCAATGCGTCTGCAAGTGGGCTTAGATAATAGCGCCACTGGTGTTACTTTTTCTGACAATCATCATTTACTGCAATATATCAATAAGTCCGCAAAGGATTTGTGGCAAGGCATGTCTGCAGAGGTACTAAAACAGCATAAAGATTTTTCTACCAATGAGTTCATCGGTAAAAATATCGGTCAGTATTTTGAAACTGAAGCGGTGCGTACTGCATTTTATGAAAACCTCAACGCGCCAAAAACCATCAACATTGCCATGTATGGTTATCAACTGGAACTGACGATTGTGCCAGTGAATAGTAACAAAGGTGAATTTTTAGGTCTGATGACACAATGGGTAGACCGTACTGCTGAAGTCATCGCAGAAAAAGAGGTGGCAAGATTGGTAGATGAAGCCGTAGCAGGTCATTTATCACAACGCGTCAATTTATCTATCCTGCCAACTGGCTTTATTCTAGACACAGGTAAAGGCATTAATCATATATTGGATGCCGTGATTAACCCGCTAAACGTTGCTGCCGGCTATGTTGAAAATTTTGCCAAAGGTACTATTCCTGCCAAAATTACAGATAATTACAATGGTGATTTCAACATCATCAAAAACAATCTGAATGCCTGCATTGATGCATTAAACTTACTGGTGACCGATGCCAACATGCTGGCCCAAGCCGCGCAGGACAACAAAATGGATGCCCGCGCCGATGCGGCTAAGCACTTGGGCGACTACCGAAAAGTGGTTGAGGGTGTCAATGCTACGCTAGATACAGTCATGCAGAAAACGGCGGCTGATACGGCTAAAAAAGCCCAAGAAGCACACATTTTAGAAGCTGCAGTAGAGGAATCTCAAGGGGTTATCGAAGCAGCCAAAAACGGGGATTTAAGTAACCGCGTTTCACTCGAGGGCAAAACAGGGGCAATCGCCAGCCTATGTGATGGCGTGAATGCACTGATGGATCAAATGACTGAAGTCATTGTACAAGTGCGTGAGTCAGGTGAAACCATCAATACTGCCGCAGGCGAAATTGCCTCCGGAAACAATGACCTTTCCGCACGCACTGAACAGCAGGCATCATCGCTGGAGGAAACAGCTGCCAGCATGGAGGAGTTAGCCTCAACTGTTAAAAACAACGCTGAGAACGCCAAGCAAGCCAACCAGCTTGCTATCGCCGCCTCCGGCATTGCAGTTAAAGGCGGAAAAGTGGTTTCTGAAGTGGTCTGCACTATGAGTGCCATTAACAGCAGTGCTAAAAAGATTGAAGACATTATTTCAGTGATTGATGGCATCGCCTTTCAAACCAACATCCTTGCCCTTAATGCCGCAGTAGAAGCCGCCAGAGCTGGTGAACAAGGACGTGGCTTTGCCGTGGTGGCAGGTGAAGTGCGTAATCTTGCACAGCGCTCAGCATCTGCCGCCAAAGAGATTAAAGAGCTAATTACGGATTCAGTTAGCAAAACCGCAGAAGGCACTAAACAGGTTGAAACTGCAGGGAGCACCATGCAAGAAATTGTGGCTTCTGTTCAACGCGTCACGGATATTATGGGTGAAATCTCAGCAGCCTCAATAGAACAAAGTGCTGGTATCAATCAAGTCAATACCGCCGTAACCAGCATGGATGAAGTCACGCAACAGAATGCCGCATTGGTGGAGCAAGCAGCTGCAGCAGCGGAATCATTGGTGGAACAGGCTGTGAGCTTGATAGAAACAGTGAATGTGTTTAAGTTAAATGGCGAAAGTAAATTCCATAAAAATCCAACAAGCCAAACACTCTCCCCCTTATCGAGGACAAGCTCTGTAGCAAAATCGCCGACTAAAGTGGCTGCGAAATTAGTAGCGAACAATGAAGATTGGGAAGAGTTTTAAAGTGCATACTGGACATTGACTAATGCCGCAGTAGCAGCCTATTGAAAACGTAGTGCTTCAATAGGATTCATGCGTGCGGCTTTGCGTGCGGGGTAAAAACCAAAAAATATACCCACGCTGGCCGCTACCGCAAACGCAATCATCACAGACTCACCTGAGATAACAACGGTAGCCTGTGTGATTTTGTTCACCAACATTGCGCCGGTGATGCCTATAAACAAGCCTATTAAGCAACCGATAATAGAAATAACAATGGCTTCAAGCAAAAACTGCAGCAGAATGTCGCGCTCGCGAGCACCAATGGCCATGCGAATGCCAATTTCTCGTGTGCGCTCCGTGACAGAAACCAGCATGATATTCATGATGCCAATGCCGCCAACCAATAACGAAACCGATGCGATTGCACCTAATAACAGTGACATCGTACGTGTGGTTTCTGCAGCTGAGTTAGCCACAGCGGTAAGGTTGCGAACAAAAAAATCACTGTCTGAACCTTCACGAATGTTGTGGCGTTGATTCAGTAAGCCGTTAATATTTTGCTCCACCATCGGCATGAGTTCCGGCGTGTTGGCTTGCACCATAATTTGCCGCACGCTGCCTGCAAATTGATTGCCGAGAATTTTACGTTGTGCGGTGGTTAATGGCATGATGATAGTGTCATCTTGGTCACGGCCATCCAGACTTTGACCTTTACCTTTTAAAACACCTAGCACCATAAAAGGGTTTTGCTTGATGCGTATGGTTTTGCCGATGGGGTTAACATCACCGAATATATTCTCCACCACGGTTTTACCGACCAGTGCAACACGCGTGGCAGAACGTATGTCGGACTCTGAAAACACATAGCCATCTTCTAAATCCCAAACACGAATATCCAAATAACTTGGTGTAGTGCCGATAATACTAGTGCTCCAGTTATTATTGCCATAAACCACTTGAGCGTTGCCCATGCTAATGGGCGCTACGTTGCTAACGCCGTCTAGCTCGCTAATCGCGTTCGCATCGTTGACATTAAGCGAGCTGGAACTGCCGCTACCTGAACGTGCGCCACTCGCGGTAAAAGAGCCCGAGAGCACAATAAATAGATTACTGCCCATGGCATTGATAGATTGCTTGACTGACTCTTGTGCACCCTGCCCAACCGCCATCATAAGTACTACTGAGCCTACGCCTATCATCATGCCGAGCATGGTGAGAAAAGTACGCAGGCGATTAGCACCCATTGCGCGCCAGGCTTCACCTAACATAGCCGCAAACATTAACTAACTTCCTCTGTTTGCGTCACACTTAAGGTTGATTGGCTGCGTTCATCATGCACAATGCGGCCATCTAAAAAGCGAATCTGGCGGCTAGCATGTGCGGCAATGTCGGATTCATGCGTGACTAAAACAATCGAAATACCCTCGGTATTGAGTGCAGAAAAAAGTGCCATGATTTCTTTACTGGTGACACTATCCAAATTACCCGTTGGTTCATCGGCCAATATTAAGCGTGGGCGATTCACCAATGCACGGGCGATGGCTACACGTTGTTGTTGACCGCCAGAAATTTGGTTGGGTAATGCGTGGATGTGTTGACCTAAGCCTACTTTTTCAAGTAAGGCTTTTGCGCGTGATTGACGCTCACGCTTACTCACCCCAGAGTAAACCAAAGGCAGAGCAACATTATCTAGCAGCGTAGTACGCGACAGCAGATTAAAGCCCTGAAACACAAAGCCGATGGTTTGATTGCGAATTCTAGCTAGCGCATTGCCATCAAGCTCTGCAACATGATGACCATCAAGCATATATTGGCCGCTGGTAGGCTTATCAAGACAACCTAAAATATTCATGAAGGTGGATTTACCCGAACCAGAAGGCCCCATAATGGCGACAAAGTCTCCTGCATCCATCATAAAGTTAACCTGCTTTAGTACAGTAATTGCGCCTGCCGCAGTTTCATAATCTTTGTGCAAGTCTTGCACTAAAACCAAGCTCATTTAGAACATCCTAAAGCGCATGGTGCTGGTAGAAGATGAAGTAGTCTCGCTGGCCTGATTTTCACCAACGATTACCTTGTCGTTTACTTGAAGTTCAGCACTGCTTATTTCAGTCACCCTACCATCCGAGATGCCTACATTCACGGGTATAGGAGTAAGTTTATCCTCTTTTATGAGGTAAAGCTTACCACTAGAAATGTCTTCTTTTCCTGATTTTTTTCTACCTGAATTTTGACTACGCGCAGAGGTTGTTTTATCCGCTTGATTTTCATCTAGCTTTGGCTTAAAACGTAGCGCGGCGTTGGGTACGAGCAATACATTGTCGTGCTTAGCCACCATAATATTGACATAGGCGGTCATGCCTGGCAGCAATATCTGTTCCGGGTTATCAACTGAAACCACAACATTGTAAGTGACCACATTGGATGTCACGGTTGGATTCAGACGTAATTGTTTTACCACCCCTTCAAAACTACGATTTGGAAACGCATCCACACTAAATTTAGCGGTTTGCCCGACTTTGATATTGCCTATATCAGCTTCAGCAAAGCTGGAGTCAATCTGCATTTTAGATAAATCTTGTGCAATTTTAATCAGCGTTGGCGTTTGAAAACTCGCGGCTACAGTTTGACCTACATCCACCACGCGATCTACCACTACCCCTGATACAGGCGAGCGAATCACTGAATAGCTTTGGTTAGTTTGATCGCGCAGTAATTGCCCACGCGCGGTATCCAACTGGGCACGGGCAGATTTTAAGGCTTGGACTGATTGATCCAGTTCTTGTTTAGAAACGTATTCCTGAGCGAACAATGTGCGCATTCGAGCTTCGTTGGCTTGGGCCAATTCAACTGAGGCCTGCACATTGCGCACATTGCCTTGCGACTGCGCAATCTGTGAAGCAAAGAGCGCATCGTCAAGTTCTAATAAAATCTGGCCTTTTTCAACATGATCGTTGAAGTCAACATAGAGCTTGCTCACGCGACCAGACACTTGGGTGCCAACGCTAATCAAAGTGACAGGATTGAGCGTGCCGTTGGCGGAAACACTTTGCGCGACATCACCTTGAGTAATTTCCTGTAATCGGTAGCGTTGATCCAGCGGGATTGTTACGCTCGTTTTATAGGTGTAATAAACACCAGTAGTTAATCCCGATAGGATAGTCACGATGATTATTTTTTTGATTACTTTATTCATTTTCGCTCTTCCAAATCCGTTTACTGATTGCCGTCAACAGGCAGTGATTGAACCATGGCATGATCGAGGCCACCTATTGACTGAGCCAGTGCTGCACGGGCGATATTCCAGGTTAAGCCAGCCTGAATGTATTGCTGACGCGCACTTGCTAGCGTGCTCTGCGCATTTAAAGTATCGATGATATTACCAACGCCTGCTTTATAGCGCCCTAGTGCTACCCGTGACGATTCCTCCGCGCTGCTGACCAATACAATAGCCGCGTGTATAGACTCATTGGCAGTGCGTAAACTTTGGTATGCGCGCCAGACCTCTAACGAAATTTGCAAACGCAACTGGTCACGTTGTGCTGCACGTAAGTCTGCATTGGCTTCTGCCGAACGGATTTTATAGCTTGGGCCATAACCGCTGAAAAGTGGAATGGAAACGGTAACGCCCAATGCTGAATTACTGCTGAAAGACTGACTGCTACCATCCTGAAAATTATTGGACACCGCGACAGAAACAGAAGGTTTTGCCGCAGCACGACTGGCATCTATGTTAGCCAGCGCCGCTTTCAACTGCGCTTCGCTGGCAATCAAGTCAGGCCGACGAATACCTGCTTGTTCAATTAAGGCATTGATATCTTGCTCTACATTTTGCAGCGGTTGAATCGCGTTATTTGCAACTAATTTAAGTGGTTGATTAGCCGCCAAACCCATGACATTAGCTAACGTGCCATAAGCAGTTTTTAGCGACCCCTCGGCAGTAATTCTTGAAAGCGTATTTTGTGCAAATAAGGTCTGTGCCTGTAATTTATCTGCCGGAGTTGATACGCCCGCTTTATAACGCGCTTGTGCTGCCTTAAAGCTTTCTTCACTGGCGCGTTCTGATTCCAGCGCCGCATCCAGCGCGGCGATGCCAGCCTGTACCTGATAAAAGGCTTGAATCGCACTGAGTAATAGTGCTTGCACCACACTACTTTGCGTGGCGCTTGCAGCTTGCAATAACTGGCGTGCATTCTCTAGATTAGCATCACGATTGCCAAAATCATACAACAGATAAGAAGCCACGATATTGTTGCTAAGATTGCTGTAAGGATTGCTACGTGTGGACTGTTCAGGATGTGCCACATTTAAATTGCCAGAAATATTATCATTAACTGTAGGCAGATATGCAGATTTTGCAACGCCAACCTGCGCTGCCTGAACTCTGGCGTTGGCATAAGCCCCTCGCGTTTGTGGGTTATTGCATAAGGCGGCTTCGGCCACCTCAGCCAATGTCAGCGCATGATCATAATTAGCAGTGACGCATGCCGTACTCTCTAAATAAGCCTCAGGAATTGCTGGCGGCGACAACACTTCAATTTTTAATGGGTCATCATCGCGATACCAAATTGAATCTGTAGCAAAAGTTACACTTGATTGCCATAGCAACCCACACCCTAACAATAATGCTAAAGGGCTAACTTTAAAATTTAGAGATGATATTTTTATTGGCATGAGATTCAGTTTGCAAAC
>JAURWJ010000044.1 GCA_030655015.1 Methylotenera sp.
TAATTTAGCAACGCGTTCTTGTAGTTTCTCGCGGTCGTAGTCGCTAGTCGCTTCTTCGATTTGTGTTTTGATTTGAGCGATACGTGCTTTGATGTTAGCTTCAACACCGTGGCCATCAATGATGATCGTGTTTTCTTTACCCACTTCAATGCGTTTAGCTTGACCTAAATTCTCAAGCGTTACATTTTCAAGTTTCAAGCCAACTTCTTCAGCAATCACTGTGCCGCCAGTTAACATGGCGATATCTTCCAACATGGCTTTACGACGATCACCAAAACCAGGCGCTTTAACAGCAGTAGTTTTCAAAATGCCACGAATGTTGTTCACAACCAATGTAGCTAACGCTTCACCGTCAACGTCTTCAGCAATAATCAATAATGGACGACCAGATTTAGCGACTTGTTCTAAAGTTGGTAATAAATCACGGATGTTTGAGATTTTTTTGTCGTGCAATAACACGAATGGGTTGTCTAACAACGCAATTTGACGCTCTTGGTTGTTGATGAAATATGGTGAAAGATAACCGCGGTCAAACTGCATACCTTCAACAACATCTAATTCGCTCTCAAGGCCAGAACCGTCTTCAACGGTAATCACGCCTTCTTTACCTACTTTGTCCATTGCATCAGCAATGATTTTGCCGATGGTTTCGTCAGAGTTTGCAGAGATAGAACCAACTTGTGCAATTTCTTTGCTAGTTGTACATGGTTTTGATTGCTCTTTTAAATCTGCAATGGCCGCAGCAACTGCTTTGTCGATACCACGTTTTAAATCCATTGGGTTCATGCCCGCAGCAACAGATTTCATACCTTCGCGAATAATCGCTTGCGCTAAAACAGTTGCAGTAGTTGTACCGTCACCAGCGATATCAGAAGTTTTTGAAGCCACTTCTTTTACCATTTGTGCGCCCATGTTTTCAAACTTATCTTTAAGTTCGATTTCTTTAGCCACTGAAACACCGTCTTTAGTGATGGTTGGTGCGCCGTACGAACGCTCTAATACAACATTGCGACCTTTAGGACCTAAAGTTACTTTAACTGCGTTGGCGAGTACGTTCACGCCTGCTACCATTTTGTGGCGAACTTCGTCACCGAATCTTACGTCTTTTGCTGCCATGTTAAATCTCCTGTTTCAAACTTAAATTTATATTCAATATATTTGGTGAGGCGAGGCGGATGTAGCACAAGGCGCTTGAAACGGCTTAAGCGAAGACAGTACATTAAGTACGGCAAGCTTAAACGGCTTCGAGCAACGCAGTGACGCGCCGCCGCAGACCGCCAAATTATTCGACGATTGCCATGATGTCTTCTTCGCGCATCACCAATAACTCTTCGCCATCCACTTTTACAGTTTGACCTGCATATTTACCGAACAACACTTTATCGCCGACTTTAACGTCTAAAGCGATGATTTTGCCGCTGTCATCACGTTTACCTGAACCAATAGCCTGAATAACGCCTTGGTCTGGTTTTTCTGTGGCAGAATCTGGAATCACAATGCCTGATGCGGTTGTGCGCTCTTCTTCTGAGCGTTTAACAATCACGCGGTCGTGTAACGGACGAATTTTCATACGGTTATCTCCATAATTAGGGTTTACTATAAAATGTGACTCTAAAATTAAAATTGCATAGGCAATGCGGTATTTTAGCACTCGCATGCCTTGATTGCTAACTGGGGATTGTTTTAACTGTTTTCAAGTGCTTTAAGCTTAAAAAGAGCTTTAAGTTTAAAAATATATTGTTTCAATATTGAGATGCAGATATGGAATATACAAAATTAGGTAATACGGAACTTAATGTCTCAAAAATCTGTTTGGGCACCATGACTTATGGCGACCAAAATACAGAGGCTGAAGCGCATGAGCAACTGGATTATGCAATGGCGCACGGGGTTAATTTTATTGATACCGCAGAAATGTATCCAGTGCCGCCCAAAGCTGAAACCTATACGCGCACGGAAACCATGGTAGGCAATTGGCTTAAAAATCAACCACGTGATCAAATCATTTTGGGTGGCAAAGTGTCTGGCCCTCGCCGTGGCATGGATTGGATACGTGGCGGCCCGCCTTCGCTTGACTGTGCCAATATTCGTAGTGCCATTGAAGGCTCGCTCAAACGATTGCAAACGGATTATATCGATGTGTATCAATTGCATTGGCCAGAACGCAATGTGCCGATGTTTGGACAATATCAGTTTGACCCTAGTCAGGAATTTGATGTGCAAGGTCGGCAGCTTGAATGGGTGTCAATTCACAATCAGTTAGAAACCCTGGCTGAATTGGTTGATGAAGGCAAAGTGCGCTATATCGGCTTATCTAATGAGCAACCTTGGGGTGTAATGGAGTTCGTGCGCATTGCCAATGAATACAATTTACCGCGTGTGGCCAGTGTGCAAAACTGCTACAACCTGATTAACCGAGGTATGGAGTTTGGCATGTCTGAAGTGTTGTATCGAGAGAATGTAAGTTTGCTGGCGTATTCGCCACTGGCTTTCGGGCATTTAACCGCAAAATATATTGATCATGCAGACGCAACGGGTCGAGTCACTCTATTTTTAGGCTACGCACAACGTTATAAAAAGCCGAATGTTTTCCCGGCTTGCGCGGCTTATGCCAAGTTGGCTAGAGCACATGGTTTAACACCTACGCAACTGGCGCTAAGTTTTGTTTACCATCGCTGGTTTGTAGCCAGTACCATTATCGGCGCCACAAATATGATGCAATTAAAAGAAAATATCGATGCATGGCACACCAAATTATCATTAGAAGTGATGCAGGAAATTGAGCATTTACATCTGACGATGATGAACCCGGCACCTTAATGGCGTAAAATACTGTAAAAATTTCAATCGTTAAATAAAGAAAGCAACCATGAGTAATTTACCTAAATGTCCCCAATGCAATTCTGAATATACTTATGAAGACGGCAATATGTACGTTTGCCCGGAGTGCGCGCATGAGTGGTCAAAAGACGCCGCCACTGAAAGTTCAGATGAAGCGCGGGTCATCAAAGATTCTAACGGCAATATTTTGCAAGATGGCGATACGATTACCGTCATTAAAGACCTGAAAGTAAAAGGCTCTTCATTGGTGGTAAAAGTAGGTACCAAGGTCAAAAATATCCGCCTTGTGGATGGTGACCACGACATTGACTGCAAAATTGACGGTATTGGCGCAATGAAGTTGAAGTCTGAATTTGTTAAAAAAGCTTAGGCTCAGATTGGCTATTAGACTGGATTAGCGATTAGTCCCGATTAGCACTTATAAGTAAGTGATCAGAATTTATTAAAAAGCAAGGATATCCTTCGCTTGTCGTAATTTCTGATTTCTTGCTGAAAATGACGAGCTGCTTCGCTATTAGTTTTACTGCCTGATAAAAATCATCATATTAGAGTTACCCATAGCTTAATTCTATCAAATCCATCGCAATGCGCTAGAATCAAACATCATCTTTAAATAGCAGTCAAATATCATGAGTCAGCACCATCTTAAGCCACTTTTTGCACCAAAATCGGTTGCTGTATTCGGTGCCAGTGACCGGATTGATGCAGTTGGACAAATTGTATTTCAAAACATGCTGCAAAGTGGGTACCAAGGCGCGCTTTACCCTATCAACCCTACGCGCGCCGAGATTCAGGGTTGCAAGGCCTATGCGTCAATCTCTGAGATTGCTGAGCCGGTTGAACTAGCGGTAATCGCGACGCCACCACAGAGTGTGCCGGATATTATTGAAGAATGTGGCAAGCATCATGTAAAGGCCGCTGTCATTATTACGGCTGGATTTGGTGAGGCGGGTGAAGAAGGAAAAGCGCTTGAGCGCGCCGTGCTGGAGAATGCTCAACGCTATGGTATTCGTTTGATCGGCCCTAATTGTCTGGGGGTGATGCGCCCAGACATCGGCCTTAACGCAACCTTTAACAAGGGAAGTGCCATTACCGGCAACCTTGCCTTTGTGTCGCAATCTGGCGCCTTGTGTACGGCCATTTTGGATTGGGCTCAATCTAATGATGTGGGCTTTTCTAGCGTGATCTCTATGGGCTCATCCGTAGATGTGGATTTTGGTGAGATTCTCGACTATTTAATCTCTGATGTAAAAACCCAAAGTATCTTACTTTATATAGAGGGCATTCACGATGCGCGCGGCTTCATGAGTGCAATTCGTGCAGCTGCCCGTATTAAACCCGTGATTTTAGTCAAAGTAGGGCGTCACGCCGTTGGCTCTAAAGCTGCGATGTCACATACAGCTTCTCTAGTAGGGTCGGACGATGCGTTTGAAGCTGCCGTGAAGCGGGCAGGGGTCGTCCGCGTAAAATCAATCACGCAGTTGTTTTCAGCCGCCAAAGCACTCTCCTGCGGCTTTCATCCAACTGGAAATCGATTGGCGATTGTCACCAATGGTGGTGGACCTGGCGTGATGGCGACCGATTGTGCCGAAGATTTGGGGTTGGTGATGGCAACCTTGTCAGATGCCACCATTGAAAGACTCAATCAGGTGCTGCCGCCAACTTGGTCGCATGGCAACCCTGTGGATATTATTGGTGATGCTCAGGCTGATCGTTATCGGAATGCGGTGCAAGCCTGCCTTGAAGACCCTAATGTTGATGGTGTAATGACCATATTGACGCCACAAGCGATGACCAAGCCACTGGAAGCCGCTAAAGCGGTCATTGAGTTATCGAATCAGTATAGCAAGCCGTTGCTCACTTCATGGATGGGCGGCGAGCAGGTGACGGAATCTCGCGCTGCATTTAAGCTGGCTAAAAAGCCCACTTTCCGTACGCCAGAACCAGCAGTAGAAGTTTTTTCTTTTCTTTCCGCCTACCATAAAAACCAAAAACTGCTGATGCAGATGCCAGGGCCGTTGTCCCATCATCTGGAGCCAGATGTGGAAGGCGCGCGCATGATCATTGAAGGCGCGTTACAGGAACGGCGCAAGGTATTGAGCGAGATGGAATCAAAGGCGCTGTTATCTGCGTTTCATATTCCTGTCGCACAAACCATGGTGGCGCATTCACCGAATGAGGCTTTGTTGATCGCGCAGCAAATGGGCTTTCCTGTTGCGATGAAAGTGAATTCACCTAACATTACGCATAAATCTGATGCAGGTGGGGTTTTGCTGAATTTAGCCAATGCACAGGCGGTGCGAGCGGCTTATCATGAAATTATTGATAACGTTAAACTTAATCGCCCTGACGCGATTATGGATGGCATTTCCATTCAGCCGATGATCATGAAGCCAAATGGACGTGAGCTGATGGTAGGCGTCACTAATGATCCTGTGTTTGGCCCGATTATTACCTTTGGCGCAGGTGGCACCACGGTGGAGATTATGGGTGATCGTTCCGTAACATTGCCTCCACTCAATTCATTTTTGGTGAAAGATTTGATTCAAGGTACCCATGTTTCCAAAATGCTGGGTGCTTTTCGCCACATGCCGCCAGCCGACATGGACGCGCTTGAAAGTGTGTTGTTACGCGTATCTGAAATGGTTTGCGAACTGCCCATGCTTATGGAAATGGATATCAACCCGCTGATACTGGATGAACATGGTGCCTTGGCGGCAGATGCCCGGGTGGTGGTGGAATTCCGCCAGCCTAGCGCAGACCGTTATGCGCACATGGCGATTTATCCGTACCCGACACACTTGGTGACCAACTGGCAATTAGCCGATGGCACGGAGGTGGTGATCCGACCGATACGTCCAGAAGATGCGGTGCTGACACAGGAATTTGTGCACAATTTATCTGAAGCATCACGTTATGCACGCTTTATGAATAGCGTTCAAGAATTGAGTGAGTCGATGCTGGTGCGTTTTACCCAAATTGACTACAGCCGCGAAATGGCGCTGCTTGCGGTGACAGATATCAAGGGTAAAGAAGTTGAGCTTGGCGTAGCACGCTTTGCCATTAATCCGGATGCTGAAAGCTGTGAATTTGCATTAGTGGTTGCCGACAGTATGCACGGTAAAGGACTGGGCAATAAGCTAATGATTGCACTGATGGACGCCGCGCGATCCAAGGGCTTAAAAAGCATAGAAGGTGAAGTACTAAAAGACAATGCCAGCATGCTGAAACTCATGACGCGCCTGGGTTTTAGCATCGAAAAAAGTACCGAAGACGACAGTATCAAGTCGGTTCGTAAGTGGTTATAACTTTGGTTTTATTTTTAATTAAAGATTATTGAAATTAAGTTCTATTGTAATTAAATCAATATGCATACCGCTTACATTACACATACGGCCTGCATTAAACATGATATGTGTGAGGGTCATCCTGAATCTCCTGCACGTATGCATGCGATTGAAGATCAACTTATCGCATCAGGATTGCTGGATTTTCTGAAGCATTATGAAGCACCGCCAGCAAGTAAAGAAGCGTTGGCGCGTGTACACACAATCGAGTATATCGACTGGGTATTCAGCCAATCCCCATCTGCAGGTATGGTCGAGCTTGATGGCGATACTTTAATGAATCCATATTCACTGAATGCGGCTTTGCATGCAGCGGGTGCGGTCATCAAAGGCGTTGATCTTGTCATGTCCGGGCAAGTGCAAAATGCTTTTTGCAACATTCGGCCTCCAGGACACCATGCTGGGCGAAGCCGCGCATCGGGCTTTTGTATCTTCAATAATGTGGCTGTTGCCGCCGCACATGCGCTTGAATACCATGGCTTGCAACGTGTAGCCATTGCTGATTTTGATGTGCATCATGGGGATGGCACAGAAGATATTTTTCATGACGACTCACGCGTGATGCTGTGCTCAACTTTTCGGCATCCTTATTATCCCTACTGCGGCGCTGACACTGGCAATGACCACGTCATCAATGTGCCGCTTGCTGCGAATAGCTCAGGAGAAGAATTTAGAGCCGCAGTAACCGAGCAATGGTTGCCTGCCTTGGCGCGTTTTCAGCCGCAGTTACTATTGATTTCTGCTGGATTTGATGCGCACCGGGAAGATGACATGGGCGGTTTGGCATTGCGAGAAGCCGATTATTTTTGGGTGACGGAAAAGCTTAAAGATAGTGCGAAGCAGTATGCCAATGGCCGAATTGTATCAGCGCTTGAGGGTGGCTATGCCTTGTATGCATTAGGTCGCAGCGTAATGACGCATATTAAAAGCTTAAGTGAGCTGTAACTAGCGCCGCAATTACAGCTCAACAAGGATGCATAAGCTCAGTGCAAAGCTTTCGATTTGAGCCACGGGCTCAAATGTCCTAGCGATTAAGTCTTATATTTTACCATTTTACCCGCACCGCTCCCTGAGCCTGTCGAAGGGTTCTCCATTGCCCACCGACCCTTCGACAGGCTCAGCGAGCGTTTTAGTGAAATGACGATAGTTTGAATACCTTGCACCAACTTGCTTGTTGCTTTTTTGCCACAATACTTTTTATTTAAATAAATCATGCCTAAAACTCTGCTAACGCTATTAGCCAGCGTGTTTTTTATGTACAATCCCCTACAGTTACCAAGGTTATTTAATCAAGGAGTCAAAAACCATGAACATTCGATTTGCATTTGCAGCTTTCACATTATCTCTTTGCTTCACCGCTCCACTTTATGCTGCTGATGAAACAGCAGCGCTAGCACTGCTTAAAGAAAGCAAGTGCCTCAAGTGCCACAGTATTGATAAAAAGAAAGATGGCCCTTCTTATAAGAGTGTCGCTGAAAAATATAAAGATAAGCCTGAAGCGATGGCTAAATTGACCAAGCATGTGACTGAACCAAGCCAAGTTGAAATCGACGGTGTTAAAGAAGATCACGGTAGCGTTAAAACGCGTGATGCGGCTAAGGTTAAAAATTTGGTTGAGTGGATACTTTCTCTTTCATAACGTTTTAGCGGTTTTGTTTGGATTTTTAGGGTTTTGAAAGTAGTGGCGGCCGTAGGTGAAATGCGGCCGTAGGTGATAATAAAAAAAGGGGTTGTCATGGCGGAAGATAAAAAAAGAGGGTGGCTTTGTCGTTTTTGGGGTGTGCTCAGTCGCGCTAGAACCAAGCTTTCTATCCTGACGCTTGTGGGCGCTTTTTTTGCAGGTATTATCTTCTGGGGTGGCTTCAACACCGCCATGGAGGCTACCAATACCTTAGAATTCTGCATCTCTTGCCATGAGATGCACGATAATGTTTATCAGGAATACAAAGAAACTATTCACTACAGCAATCGTTCTGGTGTGCGTGCTGTTTGTTCAGATTGCCACGTCCCTAAAGACTTTGTACATAAAATGGCGCGCAAAATTCAGGCCAGTGCCGAAGTTTACGGCAAAATTATGGGCGTTATTGATACGCCAGAAAAATTTGAGGCCAGACGTCATAAAATGGCAGCCAATGTCTGGAAGCGCATGAAAACCACTGACTCGTTAGAGTGCCGTAACTGCCATAGTGTTGAGGCTATGTCATCTGAACTGCAAACTGAAAAAGCACAAAGACGCCATCAAAAAGGCTTGGCTGAGGGCAAAACCTGTATTGATTGCCACTTTGGCATTGCGCACAAAGAGCCAGAAGGTGAAGGGCCGCAAGATATGGACTTTAGCAAGTGATTTGCATTCACAAAGTAATTACGGTGTATTTTAAAAGTAATTGATTTGGATCAAGTAGTCAAAATCAACTAGTCTGTAAAAATAAATATAAGAACCAGACAATAAATATAAGAACCAGACAATAAAAAGTATGGTGTAAGTATCACAAATAAGGGGGTAGTTGAAATGAAACGTCTAGCTGTAATGATGGGGATTCTCCTGGGGGGGCTGATGTTCTCATCGGCCTCGTTTGCGTTAGAGGCGGCCCCTGGCACCCCTATGTCTAAAACTGCACCGCAAGCCACTGGTGCGCAGTGTCTGGAATGTCATGAAACAGAAGCTAAAACGCATAGCTATCATGGTGACTGTGCCTCCTGCCATACCAACGCTGTAGAACACTCTCAAGCTAAAAAGCCAAAAGGTGTTAAACCTGGCAAGCCTGAATCTGCCCAGTGTTTGACTTGCCACCAAACAGACAAACGCCGTATGCATTTCTCTATTGCTGAGCATAATAAGGCTGGCGTGCAGTGTAGTGACTGCCATGGTATGCACACCCCTAAGGTAAAAACGCTGAATGCAGGGCAAGAAAAAGGCGGTAAAACCACTGCTTTGTGCGCGACCTGCCATCAGGATGTATTAGCCAAATTTAAAATGAATTCGCATCATCCTGTTACCGAGGGTGGCGTAACCTGCACCGGTTGTCATGATCCACATGCCTCAAGCCAAACTACATTAGGTAATAAAACCGACCAGTGTACCAAGTGCCACCAAGCGGTACGCGGCCCACATGCTTTTGATCACCCACCAGTGGTTGAAGACTGTACCACTTGTCATGATGCGCACGGTTCGCCTAACAAGCGTTTATTGCAAGCGGCACAACCGATGCAGTGTTTGCAGTGCCATGCGCCTCCAGGTAATCGTCATGGTCAAACTGGTAGCGCGAGCACCACTAGCAGAATTTCCGGTGCCTTATTACGTGACTGCGCGGGTTGCCACAACGCGATCCACGGTAGTGCGTCTGATCAACACTTGAGATTTTAGGGTTTAAGGGGAAATATCATGAACGTAAAGGTGCAAGTTAAACTAGCCCTGATTGCGATGTACGGCTTGGCTGCCATGCCGCTGTATGCCGCTGATGACGCCCAAGTGGGCAATACTCAAGCCGGAATCACTTTTTCTGGAGAACTCACGCCTAAGCTTTACGGCTTTGATTACACTAGCGGTACTTATAACGACAGCACGCAGTACCTGGAGCGTTATAACTACCAAAAAGGCTTAGGCAATAACAACCGTAACGGTGCGTACGCCGATTTGGATGTGAACATTGTAGGCACGGATGGGCAACGTAATGTGTTTGTGCTGGAACGGCAGGGCTTTGGTGCCTATAACCACCGTGGTACGGTAAAGGCTGATTCCGACACGCTGGGCTTTGCTGGCTACTATTCAAATTTTCGTAGCTCATCGCATGGGTTGAATTTTCTCTACACGCCTGGCGGCGGCGTGGGAGGCGGTACTGATCCAGCTTACAACGTACCAGCAAATGCCAATACTGGCTATCTCGCCCAGTTCAATAACGACAGCCCTGGACACACTAAATTTAATGTGGACCGCACCAACTACGGTGCCAGTTTTGCCCTAAAACCGGAGTTGTTTGATGCCAATGCCAATGCCGCATTCAGCTACGATGGCTACCAGCGCGAGGGCAACCGTTTTGCTACTTACATTCTTGGTAATGGCGATGTCAACACTCCAGCTATCGGTGCTGCAAGAGTTTTGCAGCGTTGGCGCGGTTTCGACAAGCCGGTCGATGAAAAAATGAACCGATATACGCTCAATCTAGGCGGGGCGCTAGGTGGTTTTGTGTTGGCGTATGAAGGCGCGGTAGAGAAGTTTGATAACAAGACCAGAACATTTACTGTGGGTGATTTTGCGACGAATATTAACGCTGCAGGCACGGTCAATTTAGATCCAGGTATTTTGACAAGGTCAATTCACTTTATCCCAGACACTACTTTGTACTCGAACAATTTTCGCGTAGCCAAAACTTTCGGCACCACGGCAGTGGCGGCAGGTTATGGTCTGTCGATACTTGACGTAGATTCGTTCAGTCAGGAGCAGCGAGACAGTAACTACAACAAAGGTAAAGTCACCACCAACAGTGCTTATCTCAATGTCAGTTCCAACACGCTCAGCGCAGTGCGTCTTGAAGGTTTTGTGAAATACAATAACCGCGATAACGACTCGACCTTCCCCGCCCCGGGTTTGCTTGATCCAACCGATGGTGAAATGCTGGCAGTACGCGTCGATGAGTTGACAACGCTTAGCTATGGTCTTGCGGGTACCTTCCGTCCTAGCGTGTGGAAATCCAGCGTGACTGTGGGTTGGAAGGCAGAAGACAAAGATCGCGATTTGACTTGGTCAGAGAGGATTCCATCAGGTGGAGGTAACGTCGGATCGGTTCAACCTTGGGAGTCTCTATATGAAGAGAAAACCAAGACAGACGAGCTGTATGTGAAATGGATTGCACGGCCGATGTCAGGCATGGTTTTACGCGTAACGCCGTCTTACACCAAGGCAAGTCAGACGGGTTTGGTGAGTGAGCCAGAAAAAGCCTTTAGTTTGAAGAATAAACTCAGTTACACGGCTGACAGCGGCACCATGGTGAGCGGCTATTATAATTACAGGAATGCACAAAATAACGATTTGGCCTTTACCAATAGTTTAGCCAATAATGTTCCAACCGCCATTTCGACTGGGCAGGACAACGACAGGACGCAGCAGTCGGCAGGTGTTTCACTCAACCGGCCTTTCGGTGAATGGATCAATACTTCTGCCAGTCTGTCTTGGTTACAGGATGATTTTTCTACCTATTTCCTGCGTAGCAATCGCCGTCGCTATTTAAATCTTAATGAAAATTTACTATTTGAAAACGCAGGTCGTTCCAACTACGAGATTGACACTTATGTATTCACGCTAGCAGGTGATTGGCAGGCAAGTGATGCGCTACGCTGGAGCAGTAGCTATACTTTCACCAAGTCTAAGGGTAATACGGCAAGCGGATATGTCTATGATCAGTTGACTGAAAACAATGACATCGACGGTAACATCGATAGTTCAGTACACAGTGTTAGCGTGGGTGTTGATTATGCGGTAAATAAAATGATGAAACTCAAAGGCTCTTATGACTACGAGTATTATCAAGACAAGAGCTTTAATGCGTTAAGTGGTGGCTACCAAGCAGTGATGGTGGGAGCAGCGCTTAAATTCTAGCTTTTAGTAGCTTACTTTAATAAACAAAGCCACAGATTGATGTGGCTTTGTTTATTATGGGTTTTACGATGTCGCTTATAGCTAATCTCTAAAATAATGGCAGTCATTTATTATTTTGTACCACGGGCACTTCTACACAACCTGCCTTTGTTTATTGAGAGTAGCTATAACATCCAGATTCACTTAAATCTATCTCACTTTATTTAATATAGAAACAGGGCCTTTGGTACAATAGCTCTAATTCAAAAAGGCAGGTTAAGTCACGATAGTTCCTATGATCAACTTTGCCAATCATTCAATGGGTAATGCACAACAATTGACTCTAATTTATTTACTGATAGCCATGACGCTGAGTTGCACATGCATACAACCAAAAATCCTAGTGTCGGCTGGTGTAGCCGCATGGCGTAAGTGTTATTTTTGTCAGTGGTCGCTGTGGTTTTAATTATTCATGCTTGAAGTTATTGCACTAGAATGCCGCCGCGGCGAGCGCAAACTGTTTAGTGAATTATCGCTGTCGTTAAATCCTGGCCAGCTGCTACATGTGCAAGGCACCAATGGCAGTGGTAAAACTAGTCTGCTACGGATTTTAGCTGGGCTTTCGCGTCAGGATGCCGGTAAAATCTTTTGGAACAATACTGATATTCACGCAATGTATGACGAGTATGCCTCCAGCTTGCTTTATTTAGGGCATCAGCCCGCAGTAAAAGATGATTTAACGGTGACTGAAAATCTGCTGGTGTCGGCACAAATTGGCGGCGTTAATCCAACATCCGATGCATTAAAGTCAGCAATAGAGATAGTTGGTTTGAGCCGGCAAACCAACCTGCCGGCACGGGTGCTGTCACAAGGGCAACGGCGACGCTTGGCACTTGCACGGCTTTGGTTGGACAATAAGCCGCTGTGGATACTGGATGAACCCTTTACCGCGCTTGATGTTGAAGCGACGACTTTACTGGAAGCCAGGCTGGACGCACATCTAGCAATAGGCGGCATGGTGGTTTTGACGACACACCAAAGCCCGTCAATCACCGAAAGCTACTTATGTGTGTTGAGGCTGGAGCCATGAACACGCTCGCTATTTTACGCTGCTTGCTCTGGCGTGATATTCAGTTGGTGTTGCGCCGTCGCTCTGATGTCGTTGCAACCCTGTTTTTCTTTATGGTTGCCGTGAGTTTGTTCCCGCTTGGCGTGGGGGCGGAACCCGCTTTATTACGAGCGATTGGCCCAGGTGTGCTATGGGTTGCTGCGCTACTTTCTGCATTATTGTCGCTTGGTAGGTTGTTTGCGGCAGATTTTGCCGATGGCACGCTGGAGCAGCTATTGTTGTCACCGGTCGGCTTGACCTTGGCGGTGGCGGTTAAAATTCTCGCGCATTGGCTGGTGTCAGGGTTGCCCTTGGTGTTGCTTGCGCCTTTGCTCGGGTTGCAATTTAATTTGCCCGCTGACGTTTTGTGGGTGCTGGCTTTGTCATTACTGTTAGGCACACCACTGCTGAGTTTGATCGGTGCAATCGGCGCGGCGTTAACATTGGGCGTGCGTGGCGCCGGTGTACTGGTGGCTGTTTTGGTGTTACCGCTTTATATTCCGGTATTGATTTTTGGTGCCGGCGCAGTGGCAGCAAGTGCCTCTGGCATGGATCCAGAAGGGGCTTTGTCTTTATTAGCGGCATTATTAGTAGTCGGGTTGGTGTTTGCCCCTTATGCTGCGGCCTCTGCATTACGTGTGGCATTGGAATAGAGGTGCCCATAACATGAACTTATTAAAGGAAGCACGGAATAAGTGGCTGCGCGGGCGAATTGCTGCGTTGCGCGGTACTCGCACCCTCGCTGTACACCGCGTACTATCTTGGTTTCTGCGTTCCGTGCGCCTTGCACTTCATCCCGCTCGCTCACTTATTCCGTGCTTCCTAAACTTGAACTTTTTGGTATGAATTTATTGAATATGAACTGGTATCGCTACGCCTCACCGCAAACCTTCTACCCGCTGGCAGGAAAGATGATGCCGTGGTTTTTTGCCATCGCAACATTGCTAGTGTTAGCCGGCTTGTACCTGTCTTTTTTTGTCGCACCTACGGATTTTCAGCAAGGTGAGGCCTACCGCATTATCTTTATCCATGTACCTGCGGCATGGATGTCCATGTTTATCTATCTGCTGATGGCGGCATGGGCAGGTTTTGGCCTGGCACTCAATGCCAGATTGTCATTTATGATGGCGCAAGCATTGGCACCGACGGGTGCCAT
Organism: Methylotenera sp.; assembly: GCA_030655015.1. Classification (GTDB taxonomy): domain Bacteria; phylum Pseudomonadota; class Gammaproteobacteria; order Burkholderiales; family Methylophilaceae; genus Methylotenera. The sequence goes on from JAURWJ010000044.1 coordinate 14,025, forward strand.
GTTTACTTTTCTGGCATTGATTACCGGCTCTCTATGGGGTAAGCCAATGTGGGGGGCATGGTGGGTGTGGGATGCCAGGCTGACATCCGAACTCATTTTGCTGTTTCTTTATATCGGTTATATGGCGCTACAGTCAGCTTTTGAAGACTCCAGAAAAGCGGATCGTGCCAGTGCTGTATTTTTGATGGTAGGGGCGATTAATGTGCCTATTATTTATTTCTCGGTCAAATGGTGGAATACCTTGCATCAGGGCGCATCGGTTAGTTTAACCAAGGCACCGGCGATGGCGGCTATTATGCTGTGGGGAATGCTATTAATGGCGCTGGCGTTTTGGGCTTACAGTATTGCCGTAGCACTTTGGCGTGTGCGCTGCATCATTGCCGAACGCGAATGCGAAGCTGGCTGGTTGAATAATTTGAGGGAGAAAGAATAATGCATTGGCAAAGCTTTGAGGCTTTTATCGCCATGGGCGGCTATGGGTTTTACGTTTGGACCTCATTTGGTATCACTACCTTGTGTTGCGTGTTTGAAGTTTGGCAACTGCGTAGCAGGCAGCAACAACTGGTTTTAAAGGAAGCCACATGAAAGCACGTCATAAAAGAGCCGCCTTTATTATCGCAGGCTTAATCGCCTTGGCGATTGCCGCTATGCTAGTGTTAAATGCTTTTCGCAGTAACTTGGTGTTTTTTTACACCCCAACGCAGGTGGTAAAAGGTGAGGCACCACAAAATACCAGTTTTCGCATCGGTGGCTTGGTTGAACAAGGTAGCCTAAGCCGCACGAAAAACAGTCTGGATATTCATTTTGCTGTTACCGACACCATCAACCGCGTTGAAGTGATTTATTCCGGCATTTTGCCTGATTTGTTTAAAGAAGATAAAGGGGTAGTAGCGCAGGGAAAGCTCGACAATAATGGCTTGTTTCATGCGGATCAGGTGCTTGCCAAGCATGATGAAAATTATATGCCGCCAGAAGCTGCCGAGGCGCTGAAACAGGCAGCAGAAATCAACCAAAATACCAGCAAGTCGCTGGTGATGCCGGAAGCCAAACCATGATCCCTGAATTAGGTCAATTTTCTTTAATCCTCGCACTGCTACTGGTGATGCTGCAGGTCGGGTTCTCCTTTATCGGCGCTGCTCGCAATAATCAGCTCTGGATGAACGTAGGCACTTCTGCAACACGCGGCCAGTTTATTTTTACCAGCATGGCCTTTGTTTGCTTGGCTTATGCTTTTTATGCCAACGATTTTTCAGTGCTGTATGTGGCGTCTAATTCCAACTCTGCATTACCGTTAGAATATCGCTTGGCAGCCGTTTGGGGTGGGCATGAAGGCTCAATCCTGTTGTGGACCACAACGCTGTCATTGTGGACGATTGCGGTAACGTTGTTTAGTCGCCACTTACCGGCTGTATTTCGTGCGCGCCTGATTGGTACCATGGTTTTAATCAGTATCGGCTTTTTGTTGTTTTGTTTATTTACGTCCAACCCGTTTGATCGCCTAATCCCTGCCGCCTTGGATGGACGTGATCTGAACCCATTATTGCAAGACCCTGGCATGGTATTCCACCCACCAGTTTTATATATGGGTTATGTGGGCTTTTCTGTCGCATTCGGTTTTGCCATTGCCGCATTGCTTGGCGGTGAGCTTACCCAACAATGGGCACGCTGGACGCGTACTTGGACCACAGCTGCCTGGATATTCTTGACCGTAGGCATCGCAATCGGCAGTGAATGGGCTTATTACGAATTAGGCTGGGGCGGCGGGTGGTTTTGGGATGCCGTAGAAAATGCGTCATTCATGCCATGGTTAGTGGGTACGGCACTCATTCATTCCTTGGCGGTCACCGAAAAAAGAGGCGCTTTTAAATTATGGACCGTGCTGTTGGCGATTATCGCTTTTTCACTGTCGTTACTAGGCACATTCCTAGTGCGTTCTGGTGTGCTGACCTCTGTACACGCGTTTGCGACAGATCCTGAGCGTGGATTGTTTATCTTGATATTTCTTGGGCTGGTTATCGGCGGTGCGCTGATCTTGTTTGCGCTTCGCGCACCGCAGGTGGGGCTTGGAGGCAGGTTTGGCATGGTGTCGCGTGAGTCGTTCTTGCTGTCGAATAATGTGATTATGATTGCCGCGACGGGGGCGGTGATGCTGGGCACTTTATATCCGTTATTCCTGGACGCACTGGGCATGGGCAAAATTTCTGTTGGGCCACCATACTTTGATGCGGTGTTCGTTCCTGTGATGACGCCTGCAATCTTTTTAATGGGGCTGGCTATTTTTTCAAAATGGAAAAACGATGACCTGCCGACGCTGGCAAAGCGTCTTAAATGGGCATTTGCTGTGAGTGCGGCAACTGCGCTATTGCTGCCGTTGGTACTAGGTAGATGGACACCGCTGATTTCGCTTGGTTTGTTGATGGCACTGTGGATTTTTACTACTGCATTTGTGAGCTTGCGTCAGCGTTTACAACAACGACCACAAGGTTGGTTGCCGGCATTGTTTGGCTTGCCGCGAGCTTATCTGGGCATGATTGTGGCCCATCTTGGTGTGGCGGTTTTTATCACGGGCGTGACCATGGTCAAGGGCTATGAAGTGGAGCAAGACTTGCGTATGAGCCCTGGAGAGTCAGCTCAAATCGGTGGTTATGTTTTTCGGTTTGAGGGTGTGAGTGACGTGGCTGGCCCTAATTATATAGCGGCTAAAGGTTTGTTTAAGGTCACGCGTAACGACAAACTGGTAGCGATGCTGGCGCCGGAAAAACGTACTTATACGGTACAAAACATGCCGATGACAGAGGCCGCGATACAGACCGGATTTTTTCGTGACTTGTATGTTTCACTCGGCGAGCCCATTGGTGACGATGCCTGGGCGGTGCGTATTTATATCAAGCCGTTTGTGCAATGGATATGGGCAGGGTGCCTACTGATGGCGGCTGGTGGGCTGCTGGCGATTCTCGATTCACGCTATCGCAGGCGTAAGAAAGACGAGCAAATCGCACCATGAGACCTTACCTGAGATACTTGCTACCGCTTGCCATTTTTTTAGTATTGGTCGGCTTCTTTGCTGCCGGACTAAAACTTAACCCAAGGGAAGTGCCGTCCCCTTTGATTGACAAGCCCGCACCTGCATTTGATCTGCCGCTGTTAAGCGATGTTGATAAAGATTTTTCACCAGAACAGATGCGCGGGCAAGTGTGGATGCTCAACGTATGGGCCTCCTGGTGTGGCGCTTGCCGTGACGAGCATCCTGTGTTGATGGCGATGTCACGGCAGGGAGCACTTGCCATTGTTGGCTTGAATTACAAAGATACCAATGCAGAGGCCGCCGCAGTATTAAAAAATTCCGGTAATCCTTACCAATTTGTGGCCGTAGATGCCGACGGACGCACCGGCATTGATTATGGTGTCTATGGCGTGCCAGAAAGTTATATTATCGACAAACAAGGCATCATCCGCTATAAGCAAATCGGACCAATGACGGCAACTGTATTGCGTGAAAAAATCATGCCGTTAGTCAAGGGGCTGCGATGAGACAAAGAATTTTGAAAGTTTTAAGTGCGCTACTGCTGATATTGCCGTTATTGGCTAGCGCCGAGGCACGACCATTGGCTGACGATCCTGCGGTGGTGGCGAGGATCAGGCATTTGTCACTTGAGCTACGCTGCCTAGTGTGCCAAAACCAAACCTTGGCTGATTCCAACGCCCCATTGGCACAAGATCTGCGCCAAGAAGTGCGTGAGCTGATCGTCAAAGGCTTGAGCGATCAAGAAATTACTGACTACCTTGTTGTGCGTTATGGTGATTTTGTGCGCTATCGGCCTGCAGTTAATGCGCAAACGCTATTGCTTTGGATTGGGCCAGCGCTGTTATTAATGATTGGATTCGTCAGCTTGTGGTGGACATTGCGTCGTCGCAACAGTTTACTTGCCGATGATGATAATAATGATCAAGAAGAAAAAGAGGAAGAAGCATGATGTTCTGGATACTCGCTGGCTTGATGTCGCTACTGGCATTGGCATTTGTACTGATACCTATTGTTAAGCCTGGCATTGGCCGTAAACCTTTACTAATGGTTGGTTTGCTGATTGGCATCCCGCTTGCAGCAGTGCTTATTTATCAAAAGTTGGGTGTGCCAACAGCTGCGATACAGCCAGCGTTGCTGCCAATGCAGGAGGCAATGCCTGCAGGTCATCCTGATGTCAATATCATGAATATGGATTTTGCAAAAATGGCTGACGGATTGGCGCAAAAGCTTAAAGCCAATCCAGATAACGCAGATGGATGGATATTGTTGGCGCGTACTTACGTCAAGCTCCAGCGTTATGAAGAGGCCCTGCAAGCCTTTGAACGTGCCTCTGCCTTGCGGCCAAAAGACCCTCAGCTGATGGCTGACTATGCGGATGCGCTAGCCACCAGCAATCAAGGACAGTTTGATCAAAAATCTGAGGATTTGGTGAACCAGGCACTCGTCATTGACTCGGCGCATGCCAAGGCCTTGATGTTAAAAGGCACGATAGACTTTGTGCGTCAGGATTATCAGCAGGCAATTGCCAGCTGGGAGAAGCTACTGGCAGTGCCTGAGTTGGACGCTGAGACCGCTGAACAGCTGCGTGGAAGTATCGCAGAGGCACAGCAAATGACGCGCGCTACAAAATAAAGCCAAGCACCGTATTTTTGTCCGAAATGACAAACCAACTTGTCATTTCGACTCACCGAGGAGTTTTTATTTTGCGCAAAGGTCTTAGTGATGATTAAAAAACTTTACCGGCTGAGGCTGCGCCATGTGCAGCACTGGTTTACGGATTTTTCCCATCACATGCATTTCGCAAGGTTTGCAGTCAAATTTGAGTGTGAATCTATCATTGCCGTTAATCAAGGTCATCGGCTCAGCGGTCACCGTGCCTTGCACGCCAATCACGCCTTTAGCTTCTTTGGGGCACAGGCCGTGGCTAAAGCGCAGGCAGTGCTTGGTAATCATCAGCGGCACTTCGTCTAACTCTTTATTGGCTTCATAAGCGGCTGCAATCAGCTTGACGCCATGCTTTTCATAAAAAGCGCGCGCTTTTTTGTTATACACATTGGCTAGATAGCTTAGGGTATCTTCAGGGTAAATTGTCGGTGGTTCTGTTGCGGTACGGAGCGGTGGGCGTTGATAGCCCAAGGTGCGTGTCTGCGTGAGTTGTTCAATAGCCTCGCGTCTTAAGCCATTGATGATTGATGCGGGTATAAACCATATTTGTGAAGTTTCTAGTTTGATTGCTTGCATAATAAAATCAGTGCCGCCTAATTTGCTTAGATTCTCACGCAAGCTACTTTCTGCTTTTTCAAGGTTCTGTGCGGTTTGCTTTTCAGCGGAGCTGTGTGCGGTGGCGCTAAACCTGGCTTCATCCGTTACCGTTAGCGCAAAGCCATCGTGAGTTTCAGATAAAGTCATGCTCACTGCTATTTTGCGTTGCGCT